>CATPAS010000359.1 GCA_955652075.1 uncultured Gaiellaceae bacterium
CTCGTGATCTACGACGACCTGTCGAAGAACGCCGACGCGTACCGCCAGCTGTCACTGCTGCTGCGGCGGCCGCCGGGACGCGAAGCATTCCCGGGTGACGTCTTCTACCTGCACTCCCGGCTCCTCGAGCGTGCGTGCAAGCTCTCCGACGCGAACGGAGGCGGTTCGCTCACCGCCCTGCCGATCGTGGAGACTCAGGCGGGCGACGTCGCGGCGTACATCCCCACGAACGTCATCTCGATCACCGACGGCCAGATCTACCTCGAGTCGGACCTGTTCTTCTCGGGCGTCCGGCCGGCGATCAACGTCGGTATCTCCGTCTCACGTGTCGGCAGCTCGGCGCAGACGAAGGCGATGAAGAAGGTCGCCGGCCGGCTGCGCCTCGATCTGTCGCAGTACCGCGAGCTCGAGGCCTTTGCGCAGTTCGGGTCAGAGCTCGACGAAGCGACGCGGAAGGCGCTGGGACGCGGGGAGCGGATGGTCGCGCTGCTCAACCAGCCGCAGTACCAGCCGTGGCCGACCGAGGAGCAGGTCGTCGTGCTGTACGCGGGCGTGAACGGCTACATCGACGAGATTCCCGTCAGCGACGTGCCGCGCTTTGCCGAAGAGCTGGTCGAGCACCTTCGCGCGGAGGGCACGATCCTAGAGGAGATCAGGGAGACCGGCGACCTGTCGGACGAGGTCGCGGCCAGGCTGGACACCGAGATCAAGAAGGTCCAGCAGTCCTTCCACGTCGAGGATCAGGCCCCGCTCGTCGGGTAGGCGATGGCGCCCGTCCAGGACATCAAGCGACGGATCCGGTCGGTCCGCAACACGCGGAAGATCACGCGCGCGTTGGAGCTCGTAGCGGCGTCGAAGCTGAAGCGTGCGCAGTCTCGGATCGAGGACATGCGTCCCTACGCCGACCGCATGCTCGAGCTCATGGCCGGGACCGCGCGCGCGAGCTCCTCGGTCCGCGGGCTGCCGCTCCTGCAGACGCGCGAGCAGGAGCAGTCCGTCGCGATCGTTCCGCTCACCGGCGACCGCGGCCTCGCGGGTGCGTTCAACTCGCAGATCCTCCGGCGTGCGCTGGCGCTGGAGCGCCGGCTCCGCGGGGAGGGCAAGCAGGTCCGCTGGGTCGGGGTCGGGCGGCGGGGAGTCGGCTCGCTTCGCTTCCGGCGGCTCGAGCTCGCCGGAGAGTTCACCGGGTTCACCGACCAGCCCCGTTACACGGACGCCCAGGCGATCGCGCACCGTGTGGCCGAGCTCTACACCGAGGAAGAGGTCGACCGGGTGATCCTCGTCTACAACCATTTCGAGTCGGCCCTGGTCCAGAAGGTGACCGTGCAGGACATCCTGCCCCTCTCCGAGGACCTGCTGGAGACCGGCGACGAAGAGCGCCAGGACGATGCCATGCGCGGCGACTTCATCTTCGAGCCCGAGCCCGAGCAGATCCTGGAGCGGCTCCTACCGGTCTACGTCGAGACCGAGATCTACCGGGCTCTGCTGGAATCGGCGGCCTCCGAGCACGGAGCCCGCATGACCGCCATGCGAAGCGCGACCAAGAACGCGGGGGAATTGATCGACACGCTCACCCTCGCCATGAACCGCGCTCGGCAAGCCGAGATCACACAGGAGATCCTGGAAGTCGTGGCGGGGGCAGACGCCCTCACGGGGTAGTCAGAAGAGCTAACAAATCGCTCCGCCGAGCGTCTGAACCGGGGCAAGGGAAAGCCTCTCTTGTGGCAAACTACCGCGTCCGCTGGCAGTGGACTCGGTGGAGGAGGAATGGGAGTACGGAGACACGCTTCGTGCTCCGACCGAACGGAGGGAAAGTAGATGCATCGAAGTCATTTCAGGCTCATTCTCGGCGTGCTTGTCGCCGTGACGAGCCTCATCGTCGCCGGAGCCGCCGGCGGCGCGTCCAAGAAAGCGTCCGCAGGGTCGGTGACCTTCGGCGCAGAGCAGGAGCCGCCCTGCCTGAACGGCTTCACGTCGGGCTGCAACAACACGTGGACTTCGTGGACCGCCGGCATCGCACTGGCGAGCCCGCTGATCGTGAAGCCGGACTTCACGATTCGCCCGTATATGGGCAATGCGAAGGTCTTGCGCAAGAGTCCGTTCACGGTGCTCGTCACGCTCAATAAAAAGGCGAAGTGGAGCGACGGGAAGCAGGTGACTGCGGACGACCTGATCTTCACGTGGCAGACGATCATCGACCCGAAGTTCGATATCGCCGGTCGTTCCGGGTGGGACTCCATCGGCCGCGCGGTCAAGGTGAACAGCAAGGCCGTGAAGTTCATCTACAAGACGCCTTACGCGCCCTACAAGGTGCAGTTCTCGACATCGGTGCTCCCGAAGCACGCGCTCGAGGGTTTGGACTTCAACACGGTCTGGGACTCGAACTACAACAACAAGTCCGGCCAGACGATGGCTAGCGGCCCGTACAAGCTTCAGAGCTACACGAAGGGCCAGTCCATCGTGATGGTCAGGAACTCGTCGTTCTGGGGCAAGCGCCCGACGCTCGACAAGATCACGTTCGTGTTCCGCACCAACACGGACACTGAGATCCAGGCAATCCGTGGTGGCGAGGTCGACGCCATTTACCCGCAGCCGCAGCTCCAGCTCGCACAGCTCCGTGGTCAGTCGGGACTGCGCGTGCAGACGAACGCGGGGACGACGCTCGAGCACATCGACATCAACACGGGTGCCGGCAACAGCACGCCGCTGCTGGGTCAGGCCTGGTTCCGGCAGGCGATTGCCTACTCGCTGGATCGCCAGGGAATGGTCAAGCAGCTTTTCTCGACCCTCAACCCGGGTCTGCCGATCCTGAACAACCTGTCGTACGTCAACGGGCAGAAGGGCATCTACGTTCCGCATTTCGCCAAGTACCAGATCAGCAGCAAGGCGAAGCGGCTCGCCAAAGTGGCCGCCATCATGAAGGCGCACAACTGCACCAAGGGTGGCGACGGGATCTACACCTGCGGTGGCGAGAGGGCGTCGGTCCGGCTCGGCACCACGGCGGGGAACAAGCTGCGTGAGCTCGCCGTCGAGATCATGCAGGCGCAGGCGAAGGACGCGGGCATCGAGTTCCGCGCCGACAGCCAGCCTTCGAGGCTCTTCTTCCCGCGCATCTCGACCAACAAGTACGACCTCGCCCTGTTCGCGTGGGTCGGCACCGGCGATCCCGCCGGCCAGACCGACATCTACGGCATCGGCGGTGGTTCGAACTGGAAGGGCTACAACAGCCAGAGGGTGACGAACCTGCTCAAGGCTTCGGATGCAGCGCTCGATCCGAAGGCCCGCATCAAGCTCGTCAACGCGGCGGACGCCCAGATGGCGCTCGACGTGCCGACGATCCCGCTCTACCAGAAGCCGACCTACTTCGTCTTCAACTCGAAGCTGAAGGGTCTGGTCGACAACCCGACCCTTCAGGGCCCGACGTGGAACACGGAAGCCTGGAAGGCCGGCTAGTAAACTGAACGACCAGTAACCGTGCGAGTCCCGCCCCGGTTCAACCGGGGCGGGACGAGCGCTCACAGAGCGAGGGCGTCAGATGGTCACGTACATTATTCGGCGGCTCCTTTACAGCATCCCCGTCCTCTTTGCGGCGAGCGTCCTGATCTTCGTCTCGGTCACCGCGGTCGGTAACCCGCTGGCGGCGCTCAAGCAGAACCCGCTCTTCTCCACCCAGACGATTCACAACATCCAGCAGCGCAAGCACCTGAACGATTCGCTGCCGATGCAGTACGCCTACTGGATCAAGGACGCGGTGACGAACAAGTTCGGCACCCCGCTCCTCCAGCCCGGCACGAAGATCTGGGACGACCTCAAGCGCGTCATCCCGCACACGCTGCAGCTCGTGCTCATCTCCGAGATCTTCGCGCTGATCGTCGGAGTTGCGATCGGCGTGTACTCCGCCATACGCCAGTACTCGATCTTCGACTATGCGGCGACGACCTTCAGCTTCTTAGGCTTTGCCATGCCGGTCTTCTGGCTGGCGTTGATGCTCCAGATCCTTTTCACGAACATCTTCATCAAGTGGCACGTGCGGATCTTCTACACCTCCGGGCTCAGCTCGCAGAATCCTGGCGGCGGGATCCATTTCTGGATCGATCGCCTGCAGCATCTCGCGATCCCGGCGATGACGCTCACGCTTCTCTCGATCGCGCAGTACGGGCGGTTCATGAGGGCGTCGATGCTCGAGGTGATCAATTCGGACTACGTGCGTACCGCGCGCGCGAAGGGACTACCCGAGCGGACGGTGACGCTCAAGCACGCGCTTCGAAATGCCTTGATCCCGGTCGTCACGGTCTCCGCACTCAACTTCGGCGCTCTGATCGGCGGTGCTGTCATCACGGAGTCGATCTTCCAACTCGACGGGATGGGGCCGTACTTCCTGGGTGCTCTCTTGAGCCAGGACGCCTACGTCGTGATGGCGTGGCTGATGGTGACTGCGACGGCCGTCGTCGCCTTCAATCTGATTGCGGACGTGTTATACGGGTACATCGACCCGAGGATCCGCTTTGACTGAGATCAAGCCGGATAGGGACGTGGGGTTCCCCGAGGTGGGGGCCGGGCCCGACAGCGCCACGATCTCCCCGGGGAACCCGGCGGCGGAGGTGGTGGCGGATCTCCCGGACGGGATCGACCTCGTTCATGAGCATGGTCTCGAGCTCAAGTCCCGGAGCCAGTGGGCATATGCGCGCCGGCGGTTCTTCCGGCACCGGCTCGCGATGGTGAGCCTCTTCGTGCTGATCATCATCCTGCTCGCCGGCGCATTCGCGAACTTCATCACGCCCTATTCTTTTGCCGCCCAGGACTTTGCCAACTCCGGCAAGGCGCCCACGTTGACGGGACACCATTTCTTCGGCACCGACGTTCTCGGACGCGACTACTTCTCGCGCGTCATCTACGGGATCCGCACGTCCGAGAAGGTGGCGCTGATCGTCACGCTGGTGTCCACCCTGGTCGGGACGATCATCGGCGCGGTCGCCGGTTACTACAGCGGCTGGGTCGACAACATCCTGATGCGCTTCACCGACCTGATCCTGACGTTACCGGGGCTCGCCGTGCTGCTTACCGCCGCTGCCTTCCTCGGCACCGGCAACCCGATCCGGGTCGCGTTCATCCTCGCCTTACTCTTCTGGACCGGCCTGGCACGCATCGTGCGGGGCAGCTTCCTCTCGTTGCGCGAGAAGGAGTACGTCGAGGCGGCGAAGGCAGCCGGTTCCGGAGATCTGCGCATCATGTTCCGTCACATGCTTCCGAACGCAGTCGGGCCGATCGTGGTCAACGCGACCCTGATTGTCGGCATCGCGATCCTGACCGAGGCCGCGCTGTCCTTCCTCGGGTTCGGCATTCAGCCGCCCAACCCATCGCTCGGCAAGCTGATCAACGACGGTCAGGATGTTTCGTCGAGCATGTGGTGGCTCGTCACGTTTCCCGGCCTCACGATCGTGCTGATCGTCCTCTGCATCAACTTCATCGGTGACGGGCTTCGCGACGCCCTCGACCCGACCCAGCGCCGAACGCGTGCCTGAGCCGATCCTCTCGATTCGCGACCTCGTGGTCGAGTTCGGGACCGAGGACGGGGTCGTCCACGCGGTTGACGGCGTCTCCTACGACGTCTTCCCGGGGGAGACCCTCGGGATCGTGGGGGAGTCCGGGTCCGGCAAGAGCGTCAGCCAGCTCGCGATCCTCGGGCTGATCCCGCAGCCGCCCGGACGCATCGTGAGCGGGGAGGCGAAGTTCGACGGCAACGATCTCCTGAAGATGTCGAAGAAGGAGCTGCGTCGGCTGCGTGGCGGCGAGGTCGCGATGATTTTCCAGGACCCGATGACGTCGTTGAACCCGGTGCTGAAGATCGGGCTTCAGATCGCCGAAGCCATTCAGGCGCACCAGGAGGACGTTAAGGACAAGGCGGCGAAGGAGCGCACGATCGCTCTCCTGAAGCTCGTCGGCGTCCCGAATCCGGAACGGCGTTACGACCAGTACCCCCATGAGTTCTCCGGTGGCATGCGTCAGCGCGCCATGATCGCAATGGCGATCGCCAACGAGCCCAAGCTGCTCATCGCCGACGAGCCGACCACCGCGCTGGACGTGACCATCCAGGCCCAGATCCTCGAGGCGCTCAAGAAGGCGCAGGAGGAGAGCCACGCCGCGACGATCCTGATCACCCACGATCTCGGGCTGATCGCCGAGCTTGCCGATCGCGTGGTCGTCATGTACGCCGGAAGGGTGGTCGAGCTGACGGACGTGGAGACGCTGTTCGCCGCGCCGAGGCATCCGTACACCGTCGGTTTGATGGACAGCCTGCCGAGCCTGACGGTGGACGAGGATTGGCTCCGACCGATTCCAGGTCAGCCACCGAGCCTGATCTCGCGCCCGCCGGGGTGTCCGTTCCACCCGCGCTGCTTTCTCTCTCAGGGACGGAGCCGGTGTCGAACGGAGGAGCCGCCCCTCCGCAGGATCGGGCCGGACGGCCACCTCTCCGCTTGCCACTTCGCCGATGAGCTCGCCGGACACAGCAGTAAGCTCGTCGACGATCACCTGGCCGGAGCGACTCCGTGAGTGTGGCGACAGAGCAGACAGATGTCCACGGGCGCGCGGACGAGGGCGCGGAGATCCTCCGCGTCGAAGGGCTCTACAAGCACTTTCCCATTCGCGCCGGACTGCTGAAGCGGGTTGTCGGTCAGGTGCACGCGGTCGACGGGGTCGACCTGACCGTACGGACGGGCGAGACATTGGGGTTGGTGGGTGAGTCCGGCTGTGGCAAGACGACGCTCGGCCGCACGATCATCAAGCTGCTCGAGCCCACCGCCGGACGGATCATCTTCAACGGCGAGGACATCACGAACTACAGCCGCAAGCGGATGCGCGACGTGCGCCGCGAGCTGCAGATCGTTTTTCAGGATCCGTACGCCTCGCTGAATCCGCGCATGACTGTGCGCGAGATCGTCGCGGAGCCGCTCCGCGTGCACGGCCGCTACCGGCTCAACGGCCGTGAGCGCGTCGACGAGCTTCTGCGAACAGTCGGTCTCAGCCCGGAGCACGCAAACCGGTTCCCGCACGAGTTTTCGGGCGGCCAGCGCCAGCGCATCGGCTTTGCTCGCGCGCTCGCGCTCAACCCGCAGATGGTGGTGCTCGACGAACCGGTGTCCGCACTCGACGTCTCCATCCGCGCCCAGGTCGTGAACCTCCTCGAGTCGCTGCAGCGTGACTTCGGCTTGACCTATCTCTTCGTGGCCCACGACCTGTCGCTCGTCCGCCACATCTCCGACCGTGTCGCAGTCATGTACCTCGGCAAGATCATGGAGATCGGGACGAAGGCCGACATCTACGATCGGCCGGCTCACCCGTACACGCAGGCTCTGCTCTCGGCGGTGCCCATCGAGGAACCGACGCAGCGCGGAAAACGCAAGCGGATCGTCCTCGAAGGCGACGTGCCGAGCCCGGCGAACCCGCCGTCAGGCTGCCCCTTCCGCACCCGCTGCTGGAAGGCGCAGGAGATCTGCGCAGTGGAAGTCCCGGCGTTGATCGACCGGGGTCAGGGGCACCCGAGTGCCTGTCATTTCGCCGAAGTGGTCAAGCCTCTGGAAATCGTGGGCGAGCCCTCGGCGGCCGGCAGCCCCGCCTGAGCCGTCCTGGCGGCTCAAGCCGCCTTCCCGAACAGCCGAATCTCTAACTATCTTGGTGAGGATTCGTCAGAACTGCCAATGATCGATTCGCTTTCACGTCGGGGCTGCGACCGCGCGCGGGCGCAGATTTCCGCGCTGGTCGACGGCGAGCTATCGGAGCTGGAGGAAGCGGATGTCCGGCTGCACCTCGACGGGTGCGCCGACTGCCGGTCGTACCACGCAGGTTCCGCCGCGGTGAGCCGGCTGCTGCAGACGGCGCCTTCCGAGCAGCTCGACTATCCGATCGTGTTGCCTCGACGCCGCTACCTCGCCACCAGTTGGATCCAGGCCGGCGCGGCTGCAGCCGCAGTGCTGGTGGCGGTTGGCCTCGGCAGCGCCCAGGGAGTTCTGAGTGGCCACGGCGGGCTCGGCTCCGCAAGCAGTTCCTCGTCCCCGGCATCCGCTTTGTCCGCAGGGACGTACGTTCAGTCGACCGATTACGAGCGTCACCTGCTCAACTCGCTGCGAGCGCCCCATCGCGGACGCACGGGTAGTGGCGTTCCGCTCTAGGCCAGCGGCGCCTTTCTCTCGCTAAACTTCTCGCGCGCGAGCGGCCGCTCGCTGCAGCTTGCGCTGACGGATTCTTCGAGGAGGCTCATGCCCGACGCAACGAACGGCACGAACGCAGCAACGGGAAAGATCGTCGAGATCAAGGGCGTCGTGATCGACGTCGTCTTCTCGGGCGAGCTTCCGGAGATCTACAGCGCACTGAGCATCGACGTCCCCGCCCAGGAGGGCCAGGAGGCGCGCTCCCTCATCGCAGAAGTCCAGCAGCACCTCGGTGACGATCGCGTACGTGCAGTCGCGATGGACTCGACCGACGGGCTCGCGCGCGGCCTCGCGGTGGAGGACACGGGTGGACCGATCTCGGTTCCGGTCGGAGACGTCACGCTCGGCCGCATCTGGAATGTCATCGGCGAGCCGGTCGACGAGAAACCGGCCCCGCCCGACGACACCGAGCGCTGGTC
>CATPAS010000360.1 GCA_955652075.1 uncultured Gaiellaceae bacterium
CGCGGGCAAGGCGGAGGGCGCGCTCGACGCGGGCAACATGCTGAAGCCCGCTCTCGCGCGCGGCGAGCTGCATTGCGTGGGCGCGACGACGCTCGATGAATACCGCAAGTACATCGAGAAAGATGCTGCGCTTGAACGCCGCTTCGCGCCCGTGATGATCGAGCAGCCCAGCGTCGAAGATACGATCTCGATCCTGCGCGGTTTGAAGGAAAAATACGAAGCGCACCACGGCGTGCGCATTCGCGACGCCGCGCTCGTCGCAGCAGCCGTGCTCTCCGACCGCTACATCACCGACCGCTTCCTCCCCGACAAGGCGATCGACCTGGTCGACGAGGCGGCCTCACGTCTGCGCATGGAGATCGACTCGAGCCCCGTCGAGCTCGACGAAGCCGATCGCCGCGTGCGGCAGCTCGAGATCGAGCTCGCGGCAACCGCGAAGGAGTCGAAGGCCGTGAAGGAGCCGGTCGAGCGCGAGCTCGCCGAAGCGAAGGAACGCCATGCCGAGCTCGCTGCGCGCTGGTCGCACGAGAAGGAGGCGCTCGACCGCGTCAAGGAGATCACGCAGCGCATCGACGAGCTGCGCATGGAGTACGAGCGCGCCGAGCGCGCGGGAGATTTCAATCGCGCAGCCGAGATCCGGCACGGCGAGCTGCCGCTGCTGGAACGCGAGCTCGCCGAGCGCGACGGCACGCAGCCGGAGAACGCGATGGTCAAGGAGGAGGTCGACGAGGACGACGTCGCCGCCGTCGTGGCGCGCTGGACGGGCATCCCTGTCGAGCGGCTGCTCGAGGGCGAGACGGAGAAGCTGATCCACATGGAGGACCGTCTGCACCAGCGGGTCGTGGGCCAGGACGAAGCGGTCGAGGCGGTCGCAAACGCACTCAGACGCGCACGCACCGGCCTGCAGGATCCGAACCGGCCGATCGGCTCGTTCGTCTTCCTCGGCCCGACCGGCGTCGGGAAGACGGAGCTCGCTCGCGCACTGGCGGAGTTCATGTTCGACGACGAGCGCGCGATGGTGCGGCTCGACATGTCGGAGTACCAGGAGCGCCACACTGTTGCGCGGCTGATCGGCGCACCGCCCGGCTACGTCGGCTACGAGGAGGGCGGGCAGCTGACGGAAGCCGTGCGCCGGCGCCCGTACTCGGTGATCCTCCTCGACGAGATCGAGAAGGCGCACAACGAGGTCTTCGACGTGCTGCTGCAGATCCTGGACGACGGCCGCCTCACCGACGGGCAGGGTCGCACCGTCGACTTCCGCAACACCGTCCTGATCATGACCTCGAACCTACGCTCGCAGGAGCAGATGCGCGAGTTCTTCCGGCCGGAGTTCCTGAACCGGATCGACGAGATCGTGGAGTTCAAGCCGCTGACGAAGGAGCAGCTCGCGGACATCGTCGAGTTGCAGCTCGAGCGCCTGCGCATCCGTCTCGCCGAGCGCGGCATCGAGCTCGAGCTCACCGACGACGCGAAGCACGTTCTCGCCGAGGCTGGTTGGGATCCGACCTACGGCGCCAGGCCGCTCAAACGCGCGATCCAGCGGCTGATCGAGAACCCTCTTGCCCTGCGGCTGCTCGAGGGGGACTTCTCCGAGGGTGACCGGGCTCGCGTCGACGCCCGTGACGGAGAGCTCGTCTTCGAGAACGCCGGCGCCCGCGCGACAGCGGCTGTATAGCCGGCCGGCTTGTTCGCGATCCCTCAGATCCTCCAGCGCATCTCGCGGACGAGCGCGGCGCAGTAGCGCAGCGTTCCCGGGTCCGGATCCTCGCCGTGGTAGCGCCAGCGGCGGTGCTCGAACCAGAGGCAGCTGCGCAGCTCCTCCAGAGTCCGCGGAAGCTCACCGGTGCGCCGCCAGCGTGCGAGCGCCCAGTTCGCGAGCTCACCGCACTCGTCCTGCTCACGCGGCTCGAACGTGACTGCAAACCTCGCGTAGGCGGCCCAGTCCCCGTACGAGGACGGCAGATCCTCCCCCCGCAACGCCCCCGACTGGATCAGGTTCGGCGAGTACATCCGTAGTGACTCCTTCGAGTACGAAAGGTTCGCGGATCTTGAGTGCCGTTTGTTTGGCGCTCGTGAGCGTTGCTTGAAAATTCGTGAGCTTCGGGTGCCTAGAGCTCGACGTCGTCGAAGAAGTCGGCGCCTTCCTGCTCGGGCGGTGCTCCATAGATGTAGAGGACGAGCTCTTCCTCGCTCTCGTTGCGCACCTGCAGCGGCGTTCCGGGCTCGACCGCGACGACGCTCTCCGGCCCGACGTCGATCCGCTCGGGCGGATCGCCGAGCAGCATCGTCAGCGTCCCCGAGATGACGACGAAGACCTCTTCCTGCGCCTTGTCGGCGTGGCGTCGCCCGCGCGTTCCGCCCGGATAACGCCACACGCGTCCGCGCGAGCGCTTCAGCTCCGCTGCGGTCGTGACGTCGGCGGCCTTCCTCGGCTGCTGGCCCTCGACGGCCGGCGGCCGCTCTTCCCAGTCCAGCTTCGAAGCGTCCGCAACGTGGTAGCCCATGGCTGGATCATAAGAAAGGGCCGCTCCCCACAGCGGCCCTCCGTATTGCGGCTGGACGGATCCTGAACCCCGAATGTTTGGTGATCGTGAGGTTTCCCTGAGAAAATCTGGACGTGGGCCTTTACAGCGACGCCAGCCGGAAGCTTCAGGACCGTTTCGATACGAGGCGGCTGGCCGACCGGATCGAGGAGCGGATCGTCCGCGACCACATCGACGAGGGCGACCGCGCGTTCATCGAGGCGCGCGACATGTTCTTCATCGCTACGACCGACGAGGAAGGGCAGCCGCAGTGCTCGTACAAGGGCGGCGAGCCGGGCTTCGTCCGCGTGCTCGACGACACGACGATCGCCTTCCCGATCTATGACGGCAACGGGATGTACCTGACCGCCGGGAATCTCGTGGCCACCAAGAAGGTCGGACTGCTCTTCATCGACTTCGAGGGCCGCAAGCGGATGCGCCTGAACGGTGTCGCGACGGTGGCCGCTGACGACCCGCTCGTCGCGGAGTATCCGGAGGCACAGCTGGTCGTGCGCGTCAGCGCGACCGAGGTCTTCCCGAACTGTCCGCGCTACATCCACGAGTACAAGCTGGTCAAACGCTCGCGGTTCGTCCCCACAGCGGAGTGCGAGACACCCGTGCCGCAGTGGAAGCAGAGCGAGTGGGCGCACGACGTGCTCCCCGAGAACGACCCGGCCAACGATCCCTCGCGCGAGGTCATTCCGCGCGGCTGAGGCACGAGTCACCGGTGTCGTCGGCGGACGAAACGCGACTCAGGCGGTGATGGCGGCCGGTCTCTAGCAGCTAGAGAAATCTGCGCATGGCACCGATGAGCGCGCCTGCGTAGCGCATGCCCTCCGTGTCGGGCTCGCGGCCGAGGAACCGCCAACGGCGCTGCTCGTACCAGAGACACGCGCGGAGCTCCTCGAGCGTTCGCGGGACGTCACCCGTCCGTCGCCAACGCGCGAACGCGTCGCTGGCAGCCTCGGAGCACAGGTCCCGGTCCCGCGGTGCAAACGTCACGGCGAACTTGGCGTAGTCGCTCCACTCGCCGTAACCGGCCGGTAGATCGGTCTCCCGCAGCTCCCCCGTTTGGATCTGCATGGCGTACATCTCATACCTCCGGAATACGCAAAGGGCCGCTGCCGCGGCCCTTTGTGGGAATGGTTCGCCCCTTCGGCCTGCGGCGGGCGTCAGGGGCGGCTTACTAACTGGTGCTTTCACTCTGAGACGCCGGAAGTCGGCCGATCTTGCCGGAGTACCGAGAAATCCCCCTTCAGGGTGACTCGGCCGTGAAAGGCAAGAGCCGCCCCTGCGGTGGGCGGCTCTCTGGTTGTCATCGCCTCCGTTTGCGGCCTGCGGCGGCGAGCGTTGCGGGTACAGAGTGAGATGCCGTGTCTCGACGATCCTTGCGCCGGTTCACCCTTTGGGGTGACACGGCTACCGTTGCCGGGATGATCCTGGTC
>CATPAS010000361.1 GCA_955652075.1 uncultured Gaiellaceae bacterium
CGACTCGGAACGACTCTGCGCCGCGTCGGCTATTCGGAAGACGCCATTCACGGGCTGCTCGGCGAGGAGGCCTATTCGAGTGAGCGCAGCGACACGCCGGCCGACGAACGCCGCCTGCCCGACACGCCGCTCGCGACGCTGGTCCGGCTGCTCTTCCTCCAGCTGCCGGTTTCCGCGCCGGACGCGGAGGCCGCCCTCGGCCGAGAAGACATCGACGCGCTGGACGTGACGGGGCTCGCGGACGTCGGCGACCGGGTCGTTCCGCGTGCCCGGATCCTCCCGATCGGCAAGGTGCTGCTCGCCTCGGACGGGTTCTCGCGCGACGGGGACGACCCGGCGGACTACGTCGCGACCTACACCCCGACGGCTCGCGTCCTCGATTCCCTGACGCCGCGTCCGCGTGTCGACCGGGCGCTCGACGTCGGCACCGGGAGCGGTATCCACGCCCTGCTCGCTGCCCGACATGCACGGCACGTCATCGCCACCGACGTCAACCCTCGCGCGATCGCGTACACGGAGCTCAACGCGGCGCTGAACGGGCTCCACAACATCGAGTGCCGACAGGGGAGCCTCTTCGAGCCCGTGGAAGGCGAGACGTTCGACCTGATCACGTGCAACGCGCCTTACGTCGTCTCCCCGGAACGTCGCTGGGTCTACCGCGACAGCGGGTTCTCCGCGGACGAAGTGTCGGAGCGCGTGCTCCTGGCTGCGGCCGAACATCTGACGGAAGGCGGCTACGCCTCGATGCTCGTGAGCTGGCTTGCGCTCGACGAGAACGCTCCTGACGAGCGCGTGATCAAGTGGGCCGCGGCGAGCGGTTGCGACAGCTGGATCCTCTCCACCGTGAGTTCGGATCCGATCACGCATGCGGCGGAATGGAACTCGCACCTCGTCGGGGAAGCACTCGGCGAGGCTCTGGACGAGTGGACGCAGTACTTCGACTCCCTTGGCGTACAGACCGTCAGCGAGGGCGCCGTCGTCCTGCACAAGAAGGGCGCAGGGGGCGAGCCCACAGCGCGGGTGGACGAGCTCGACGAGGAGGATCTGGACGACGCGGGCGATCAGATCCTGCGCGCCTTCGAGGCGCGCGCGAAGCTTGCCGACCTGGGCGGCGACAAGGAGTTGCTCGAAGCTCGCGTCGGAGTCGCATCGAGCCTGCAATTCGTTCGCGAGCTCGAGCCCGCGGGCGGCCGTGTTGTCGACGTCGACGGCAGAGTCGAGCTCACAGAAGGGACGAAGCACGCAGTCGACGCCTCGGCGGATGCGCAGGAGTTCGTCGCGTCGATCGACAGCCGCATGCGCCTCGCCGAGGTGATCGAGACGACCGCCGACCGGCTCGGCCTGTCGGACGAGGAAGCGCACACACTCCGCGAAGAGGCGCTCGAGGTCACGCGCGAGCTCCTCGAGCTCGGCGCGTTGCGCTTCCGCGGCGACTGACCGCGATGGAGCTCGGCGTCTACACCTTTGCGGAGCTGCGCGCTGATCCGCAGACGGCCGAGACGATCACGCCGGAGCAGCGGGTGCGCAACCTGCTCGAAGAGATCGAGCTCGCCGAGCAGGTCGGCCTCGACGTCTTCGGCGTCGGCGAGCATCATCGTCCTGACTTCGTCGTGTCGACGCCGGCAGTCATGCTCGGGGCCGCGGCGGTGCGCACCGAACGGATCCGCCTGACCAGCGCGGTCACGGTGCTGAGCTCCGACGACCCGGTGCGGGTGTTCCAGGAGTTCGCCACCCTCGACCTCCTGTCCGGCGGACGCGCGGAGATCATGGCCGGGCGTGGCTCGTTCATCGAGTCGTTCCCGCTCTTCGGCTACGACCTCGCCGACTACGACGAGCTCTTTGCAGAGAAGCTCGAGTTGCTGCTCCGACTGCGCGACACGGTACGCGTCACCTGGTCGGGCAAATACCGCGCGCCGCTCGACGACGCCGGCATCTATCCGCGGCCGGTTCAGGATCCGCTTCCGATCTGGGTCGCCGTCGGTGGGAATCCCGAATCCGCCGTCCGTGCCGGTGCGCTGGGGCTGCCGATGGCGCTGGCGATCATCGGCGGGCAGCCGGAAAGGTTCCTGCCTTTTGCCGAGCTCCATCGCGAAGCTGCGGAAAAGGCGGGACACGGCCGCCTGCCGCTCAGCATCAACTCGCACACGTACGTCGCGGACACCTCACAGCAAGCGGCGGAAGAGTTCTTCCCCTCGTACGCCGAGATGATGAACGCGATCGGCCGGGAACGCGGCTGGTCGGGAATCCGCCGACCGGACTTCGACGCCCTGCGCACGCGGCGGGGCGCGCTCGTCGTCGGCAGTCCGCAGGAGGTGATCGAGAAGATTCTCTTCCAGCACGAGATCTTCGGCCACGACCGCTTCCTCGGCCAGATCAGCGTCGGCACGATGCCGCACGACAGGGTCATGCGCGCGATCGAGCTGCTCGGCACCGAGGTCGCTCCGGTCGTTCGCGCGGAGGTCGCGAGCCGTACGGCTTCAGCCACGCCTGCCTAGCTCCCATGAGGACCGCCCCAGAGCGTAGGCTTAGCGGCGCGGGCACACGGTCGACCTCGGGAGGTCACATTGAAAGGCGCCTCGAAACCCAAGAAGCTGGGCAAGAAAGTAGCCCAGAAGTCCCTGAAGGAAAAGCGGCAAGACAAGCGCGCCGCGGCGAAGAAGGGGTTCGGCTCGAGCTAGCGGCCGCAGCCCCGGATCGCCGGGCGCGCGTGCCCTGCGCTCACACAGCTGTCCAAGCCGGCGTCCCCCTGATCTGCGCTCGTTCCCACAGGCGTTCGCCGCAGAGCATGCAGCGCGGCAGTACCTGCCGAACGATCACCGTGTTGCCGCAGGCGGTGCAGAGAAACCACCCGCTGGTGGCGACTCCGGCCGGCCAGAACTCCACATAATCCCGCGCGTCATCCGCCCGCACAGCGGGATTGGTCGCTTCCCCCGGCTCGTGCACCTCGACCCCCTCGATCGACTGCGACTCCCCCGCACCTTGTAGGTCGAACGACTGGCGGTGTCAACCGCCTTCGGCCTTCGCTAACGACCGAGCCTCGTGCGGCGGCGAATCCGGAGTCGCTTCTGCACCGCCTTGTCCTCCTGCCCGTCCTTGATAGCCGCCCACACGAACAGGCCGAGAACCACGAGGACGGTCGCGACTGCGACCACTGCGAGGACTATCTCCTGCCCCGTGTGCACACTCCGAGTCTTCCCGCTCGGGATCCTTTACGCGACTTAGTGGCTCTGAGCCACTAAGTCGCTTCGCTACGACGTAGCACCGGCTTCTGCAGGCGCGCCGGCCGGCACCTGCTGTCTGGTCCGGAGCAGCGTTGCCCCGACCCCCGCAGCCGTCGCAGCGAAGAGAGCCCCGACGAGGAACGCGGCGTGGTAGCCGCCGTTGAGCGCGGCGAGCGGGCCGTGGCCTGACGCGCGCAGACTGTCGGTGCGGGAGGCTGCGAGGCTGGCGAGGATCGCGAGGCCGAGCGCGCCGCCCATCATGAACGCCGTGTTGACGACTCCTGAGGCAAGACCGGACTCGCTCGGCTCGACGTCGCTCATGGCGGCGAGCAACACGGGGTTGAACGCCATGCCGGCCCCGACACCGAGCAGGATCATGCTGGGGAGAACGTCGACGACGAACCTGCCGTTGACCGGAGCCCGGGCGAAGAGCACGAGCCCGGCCGCGGCCACCAGCAAGCCGGCGGCGAGAGGAATCCTGAACCCGAAGCGCATGACGAGCTTCGCGGACAGCCCGATCGAGAACGCGCCCATGATCAGGTTCGCGGGCAGGAAGGCCAGACCGACCTTGAGGGGGCTGTAGCCGAGCACGAGCTGCAGGTAGAGCGCCGAAACGAAGAACCAGGCGAACATCGCGGCGGCCCAGAGGATCCCGACGACGTTGGCGGTCGCGACATTGCGCAGCCGAAAGAGCCCGAGGGGCATGAGCGGCGCGGGAACGCGCGCTTCGATGCCGACGAAGAGGGCCAGTAGCACCGCGGCGGCTGCGAGGAGCCCGAGCGTCTGGCCGGTCACCCAGCCGGTGTTGTTGCCGTTGACGATGGCGTAGACGGCCAGCATCAGTGACGCGGTCACTGTGACTGCGCCGGCCACGTCGAGCCGTCCCCCGGCGGCCGAGCCACGCGCGCCTGGCAGCAGCCTGAGCGTGAGGACGATGACCGCGACGCCGATCGGCACGTTGACGAGGAAGATCCAGTGCCAATTGAGCGTGTCGGTGAGGACCCCGCCGAGCAGCACGCCGAGGCTGCCCCCGCCGGCCATCACGAAGCCGAAGATGCCCATCGCCTTCGCCCGCTCGGCCTGCTCCGTGAACAGGTTCATCATCAGCGACAAGGCCACTGCCGAGACGACCGCACCGCCGACCCCCTGGACGGCACGAGCCGTGACCAGGAGCCCTTGCGTCGTGGACACGCCGCACGCGACGGAGGCCAGCGTGAAGAGCGAGATCCCGATCAGGAACAGGCGGCGGTGGCCGAAGAGGTCACCCAACCGGCCGCCGAGCAGGAGGAAGCCGCCGAACGTGAGCAGGTAGGCATTGACGACCCACGCGAGCGACGTCTGCGAAAAACCGAGGTCCAGTCTGATCGACGGCAGCGCGACGTTCACGATCGTCGTGTCGAGAACGATCATCAGATCCCCGAGGCAGAGGATGTAGAGCGCGAGCCAGCGAGTGCGGCTATCCACGGTCATGTCGGGTTTCCTTTCGGCGCGTTGGTCGTGGTCTGTGGGTTGGACGGCCCCGCGTCGCAGAACTCATCGGTCCCGAAACCGATGAGTTTAGGCCGCTCCGAGCGTCTACCTACGGATGGCAGCCCCAGCGCAGCAGACGGTCGCGTTCGCCATCCGGGGCCCGATCGCGCGCGACGACCTGCCGGGGCTCTGCGAGCGTGTCTGCGCGCTGCTCGAGGGCAGCGGCGCCGACATCGCCCTCTGCGACGTGCGCGGAGTCGAGCCCGACGCAGTCACGGCGGACGCCCTCGCGCGGCTCCAGCTCGCCGCCCGCCGGCGCGGATGCCAGGCCCGGCTGCGTGGCGCGTCGAGCGACCTGCTCGAGCTGCTCGCCTTCATGGGCTTGCGCGACGTTCTACCGCACTGACGCTACGAATCGAGCCGTGCCGGCAGGCCGAACAGCGGGAACACGCGCTCGGTGTCGAGGAAGAACGTGAACTCGACGATGCGGCCGTCGGAGATCTCGAGGACCTGCAACGCCCACGGGTCGTAGCCGCTTCCCGAATCGCTTGGCTTGTATTGCCCGAACGCGGGCGAGCCGTTCGCCGCCACGGTCGGGATCACGCGCGAGCCACGACAGCCCGCGCCCGGGCCGACCCACCAGCGCAGAATGTCCTCGCGGCCGCTCAGCCAGAGGTCATACGGCGGCATCGACTGCGTCGCGTCCTCCTGGATCAGGGAGGTGAGCGCGTCCATGTCGTAGCGCTCGAACGCTTCGACGTAGCGCGCGAGGAGCTCGGCATCCACCTCGTCGACCGATGGGGACGTATCGGCTGCGCTCAGGTTGCTCGCCTCGAGCGTCGCGCGGGCGCGCTGGAGCGCACTGTTGACCGAGGCAACGCTCGTGTCGAGGAGCTCGGCGACTTCGGTCGCCTGCCAGCGCAGGACCTCACAGAGGATCAGCACGGCCCGCTGCCGCGGCGGCAGGTGTTGCAGGGCGGCGACGAACGCGAGGCGGATCGTCTCGCGCGCCACGGCCACCTCCGCGGGATCCCCGTCGGCCGGGACGACGAGACCGTCCGCCGGTATGGGCTCGATCCAAGTCACCTCGGGCAGCGCGTTGAGGTTGGACTCGACGGGCTCTCGCGCGGGCCCGAGATCCATCGGCCGGGCGCGTCGCTCCCTCCCCGCCAGCATGTCCAGAGAGACGTTCGTCGCGATGCGGTACAGCCACGACCGAAGCGAGGCGCGGCCTTCGAAGCGCTCGAACCCGCGCCAGGCCTTGATGAACGTCTCCTGCACGGCGTCCTCGGCCTCGAACGGTGAGCCGAGCATCCGGTAGCAATAGGCGCGCAACTCGGCACGATGCTGCTCGAAATGATCCCCGAGCTTGCCCGCGTCGGGCGTGAGCGTGGACGACGGATCCCGCATAGCTGGCCATCGTACGCGGTCCGCGCGACGCGTTGAAACAGCGGCCATCTGGCTCGATTGCATCTGACGATCAAGACGGCCCGGCCGCCGAAAACTCATCGGTGCTTGGCTCAGGTCCCTCTCGCCGCGCGCGTCCTACAAAGGCGTTCCCGGCAATGGAGGCAGGTGCGCCATCGCGACGACCGGCTTTTCCGGCCCCGAAGAGCCCCTTCAAGTCGAACGACATCGGCCCTACCTTCTCGATGACAGGGCTGGTGGACGGCTGACGCCGGAAGGGGTAGGCGAATACGCCGAAACGGCCACGCCCACCAACCTGTTCCGTGGCCCTGCGCCGACCGAAATCTAGGTTATGAACTCTCTCGGCACCGCCTCGGGCGTTGCGACGGCAGCGTCCGTTGCACGTACCGTCCCTGTCGTGCTCGTCGCGGACGACGACGAGGACATCCTCACGCTGGTCGCGTTGCGCTTCCGCCGCTCCGGGCTCGAGGTCATTGTCGCGCGCGACGGTGAGGAAGCGCTGGAGCTGATCGAGACGCGTGCTCCCGACGTAGCGGTCCTCGACATTGCGATGCCCAAGCTCACGGGCCTGGAAGTAGTCCGCCGGCTGCGAAGCTCAGAGGCGACGAAGGACCTGCCCGTCGTCCTCTTGACTGCGCGCGCCGCCGAGAAGGACATCGAGCTCGGCCTCGAAGCAGGGGCCGACGAGTACATCACCAAGCCGTTCAGCCCCCAGGATCTCTATGCCTGCGTGCAATCCGTCCTCAGCGCGGCATGAGCGCGACATCCCGTGGCAGCCGCCGCACGACTGAAGTCGCGCGCGCGCTCGCCGAGGAGTACGGGCTCCCGTTCATCACACTCGTCGAGAACGAGCTCGATGACAACGCATTCTTCTCGCTACCCGAGAGGCTGTTCCGGCGAGGCACGCTGCTCCCGTACCGCATCGAGAACGGGCGCCTGCAGGTGGCCGTCGCCGATCCGTCGGACGTCGTCCTCATCGACGAGCTCCGGCTCGTGGCGACGATGCCCGTCGACCTTGCGGTCGCACACGCAGCGGACATCGCACGACTCTGTGCCGAGGGCCCACGCACCAAGCGCACCGAGCGGCCGACAGGTGATGAGAACGACAAGAGCGACACGGCAGCCGTCCGCGCTCTCGACGGCGTCGTCGCCGACGCGATCGAAGGGCGCGCAAGCGACATCCACCTCCTACCGACGCAGGACGGCCTCGAGGTCCGCTTCCGAGTCGACGGGATCGTTTCGAAGCATTCCGTCCTCGAGCCCGAGATTGGAACCGCCGTCATCTCACGGCTCAAGGTGATCTCGAGCCTCGACATCGCCGAGCACCGCGCAGGGCAGGACGGCCGCTTTGCGACGGTCGCGAACGGAGGCCAGGAGGTCGACGTGCGTGTGGCGACCTTGCCGACGATCATCGGCGAGGGTGCCGTCCTCCGATTGCTCAAGAGATCGCGCCGTCCGCCCTCGCTGACCGAGATCGGCATGTCGTACGCAATGCAGATGGACCTCGAGCGCTTCACCGGCCAGATGGGTGGCGCGCTCGTCGTCGCCGGCCCGACCGGCTCGGGCAAGTCCACCACGCTGTACGCAACACTCGAGGATCTCACGCGGCCGGAGGTGAACATCATCACGATCGAGGATCCCGTGGAGTACCGGCTGCCGAACGTCTACCAGCTCCAGGTCAACCGCCGGGCCGAGTTCACATTCGCGCGTGCGCTCCGCACGATGCTGCGCGCCGACCCCGACATCGTCATGGTCGGCGAGATCCGTGACCGCGAGACCGCGACGATCTCGATCGAAGCCGCGCTCACTGGGCATCTCCTGCTCACGACCTTGCACGCAAAGGACGCCCCGAGCGCCATCATGCGCCTGATCGACCTCGGCGTGGAGCCGTTCCTGCTCGGATCGGCCCTCGGCGCCGTCATCGCACAGCGGCTTGCACGCCGTCTTTGCACGAATTGCCGCGAAGCGTACGAGCCTTCTGCAGAAGAGCTTGACGCCGCCCGGTGGGAAAACGGTCCAGCGCAACTCTGGCGGCCGCACGGCTGTGACAAGTGCGACCGCGGCTATGACGGCCGGGTCGGGCTCTTCGAGCTGTTGCCGGTCACGGGTCCCTTGATGGAGGCCATCCTTCGACGCGGCTCGTTCGACGACGTCGTGCAGGCGGCCGACACAACAGGGCGAACGACGATGTGGTCCGACGGTCTGCAAAAGGTTGCGGCAGGTGAGCTCTCGCTCGACGAGCTCCGCCGCGTACTCACGTGACCGACACGCAGTCCGGTCGCGGCTCCGACCGACGACGTCCGAGGCTCGCTCCACGCAGACGGATGAGGGCTGCGAATATCAGCATCCTGGTCGCAGCCGGTGCGATCGCTGTCCTCGCGTCCTTCCTGAC
>CATPAS010000362.1 GCA_955652075.1 uncultured Gaiellaceae bacterium
GCGTGATCCTGCCGGCGACGAGGACCGGAATCGCAGCGGCGATCATCCTCGGGCTGGGACGCGCGCTCGGCGAGGCGATCGCCGTCACGCAGGTGATCGGCGGCGGCACGAGGATCACGAAGAACATCTTCGGGCCGAGCGACACGATCGCGAGCAAGATTGCGGCCAGCTACCAGGGAGCCGCTTCCGGCCTGGAATCTGCGTCGCTGCTCTACCTCGCAGCGATCCTGCTCTTCATCGGGCTGCTCACGAACCTCGTGGCACAGGTGATCGTGCGACGTTTCGATCCGCTGCGAGGCGCAAGCTGATGTCCGTCTCCGCGCCCGAGTTCTCGCTCCGACCCAGTGGCCGCCTTCGCCGCCGGCGCATCGTCAACAGGATCATGGAGAGCATCGGCACCGGAGCGGCGCTGCTGGCAGTCGGGGTTCTCGGAATCGTGATCGCGTCCGTCGCAGTCCAGGCAGCGCCGGCGATCAGTCTGGACTTCTTCACCAAGCCTCCGAATCTCTTCGGCGGTGCAGGCGGCGGGATCTCGAGCGCGATCATCGGATCCGCGCTGATCGTCGGGATGGCCACCGGGCTCGCGTTGCCCGTCGGGGTGCTGATCGCCATCTTCCTGACGGAGTTCGCGCGGCCAGCCGTCGCAAGCCCCATCCAGCTGGTCCTCGACATCCTGAACGGGCTGCCGACGATCGTAACGGGAATCTTCGTCTACGGACTGCTCGTGATCGGGCACACCCAGAGTGCATACGCAGGCGCATTCGCACTAGCGATCGTGATGCTGCCGCTCGTTGCCCGCGCTGCGCAGGAGGTTCTCCTCCTCGTGCCCTCCGCGTTGCGCGAAGCGGGCCTGGCACTCGGGGTGAGCCGCTGGCGCACCGTTCTCGGCGTCATCCTGCCAACGACGTTCGGCGGGATCCTGACCGGTGCCGTGCTGGCCGTGGCGCGCGCGGCCGGGGAGACGGCTCCGCTGCTGTTCACCACGTCGATCTTCAACCCGGCGGTGTCGACGGATGTGACGCACTCGCTGCCCAACATCCCGGTCCTGATCTTCACGTACTCGGAGCAGCCCGACAAGGCGCTCCATGAGCAAGCCTGGGGTGCGGCGCTCGTTCTGATGGCATTCGTTTTGGTTGCCAGCCTCGGCGCGAAGGCGCTGCTGGCCCGATCCAGGAGGAAGCTAGGTCAATGATGACCGACGACGTTACGATTCCGATCAACGTGGGGCCTGTCGAAATCGCCAGGGAGCGAAAGGCGCCTGCGCCTGCTCAACGGGAGACCGTCTTCGACATTCGAGATCTCGAGGTCAACTACGGTCCCACGACCGCCATCAGCGGAGTGAACCTCGAGATCTACAGGCACTACATCACGGCGATGATCGGGCCCTCGGGCTGCGGGAAGAGCACCTTCATCCGTTGCCTCAACCGCATGAACGATCTCGTTCCGAGCGCGAAGGTCGAGGGGAGCGTCCTGTACCGCGGTCAGGACATCTATGCCGACGGCGTTGATCCGGTAGAGGTGCGGCGGCGGATCGGGATGGTCTTTCAGCGCGCAAATCCGTTCCCGAAGTCGATCTACGACAACGTCGCGTGGGGGCCGCGCGTGCTCGGCATGAGGAACGGCCTCGACGACCGCGTCGAGCGGGCTCTCACGAGCGCCGCCCTCTGGAACGAGGTCAAAGACCGGCTGAAGAAGAGCGCGCTCTCACTGTCGGGAGGACAGCAGCAGAGGCTCTGTATCGCGCGGGCAATCGCGATCGAGCCGGAGGTGCTGCTGCTCGACGAGCCTGCGTCGGCGCTCGATCCCATCGCCACCTCCGCCATCGAAGACCTCATGCACGATCTGAAGAAGGACTACACGCTCGTGATCGTCACGCATAACATGCAGCAGGCCGCCCGGGTCGCGGATCTCACAGCGTTCTTCACGCTCGAAGTGGCAGAGGGGAGGCGTACGGGCGTCCTCGTCGAGTACGACAGCACGGACAAGATCTTCACGAACCCGTCTGACAAGCGAACCGAGGACTACGTCACCGGCAGATTCGGATGAGAACGACGTTTCAAGACGACCTCGATCTTCTGGAGGCCACCCTTCAGGAAGAGGGATCGCTCGTGCTGCGCGCCCTGCGCGGATCGATCAACGCGCTGGACCAACGCGACCACGAGCTTGCTGATGAGGTGATCGCTTTCGACGACGACGTCGACGCGCGCTATATCGCAATCGAGGAAGGGATCCAATCCTTGCTCGCCCGGCAGACACCGGTTGCGAGCGATCTTCGCCTCGTGCTGGCCATCCTTCACGTCAACCTTCATCTCGAGCGCATCGGAGACTATTGCGTCACGGTCGCCAAGCTTTCGAAGCTCGTTCCCGAAGTGAACCCCGGCCCGCGGTTCGTCGAAGGCTTCGAGGAGATGGGCTCCCGGTGCGAAGAGATGATCCGCGTCGCGCTCGCGTCGTTCCAGAATCGCGATCTTGCGGGCGCCGAGTCTCTCGTCGATCTGGACGAGCTCGTCGATCGCGCCAACAGACGCATCGTGGAACGCATCCTCGACCTGGGTGGGGATCCGGCCATGCGCGAGTACGGACTGCGGATGGTCGTGGTCTCCCGGGCACTCGAGCGCATCGGTGACCACGCGGTGGACATCGGCGAGCAGATCGCGTATCTGCTGACCGCAGAGTTCCGGGAGTTCACGGACGCATCGCACCCGGCTCCGCGCGAGGCGTAACACCAAGAGCGTCTAGGCAAGCACGAGCGACTCGTCTGCGGTCCTCTGCAGCGAGCCGAGCGCGGCTGCGTAGACGTCTGTCTCCAGTGAGTACAGCGGCCTGACGTCGACGGCACCGTTCACCTCGAGCACGATCCAGCCGTCGTCGAGCGGAAGCAGATCGACGCCCGCGAAGTCGATGCCGAGCGCACGCGTCGCCTCGATCGCCAGCTCGCGGGCGTCCTTCGGCGGCAGCGCTTTGCTTGCCGTGCCGCCGATCGCGACAGTCGTCCGCCACTCGCCTGGCGCAGCCGTTCGCATCGCCGCCCCGACCACCTCGCCGCCGGCGACGACGACGCGGAGATCGACGCCGAGCGGCGGGACGAGCTCCTGGACGATTCCACCGATGGCCCACCAGGGGCGCGGCCCCATCTCCGCGACGTACCGGGTGAGCGCCTGGCGGTCGCAGCAGAGCTCGACGTCGCGCCCCCAGCTGCCGAAGCGCGGCTTGGCGACAACCGGATGGCGCAGCCCGTCGGCCGAGCTCGATGACTCGAGCCGCCTCGTGCGCGGATGCGGGATGCCCTGGGCGGTGAGAATCCGAGCAGCGAGCAGCTTGTCATGGCAGGCGAGCAATGCCGGCGGGCGGTTGAGCACGCGTACGCGCTGAGCCTCGAGCTGCGTGATGCTCCAGATGCCCTCCTCGACCCCGTCGAGGTCGGTCGACACGTCGAGTCGATTGAGCGCGACGTCGCCGGCGCCCAGCCGGAGGAGGGCCTGACGAGGCGTGAGGAGGTGGGAGCGCGCGCCGTGCCACCCCCGCGTCGCGAGCGCGCGGTTCGTCTCCGTCTGTCGATGCGCGACGACGGCGAATTCCATGGTCTGACGGTGCGTGACTACCCGAGAGCCATGGGTGAACATGGGGAAAACAGCCGGAATCAGGCTTGTAAGCAGCGAAACGACGAAGTGGTGAGCATGCGCCGCGGCGACTGCGCGCCGTCCGCCCGCCGGGAGCTACGATCTCGCGGCTGTGACTGCGACTGACACCGTGAACGGTTCTCGCATCTTCACGGCGACCTACCACGACACCGAGGACCGCCATCTCGCCCGCGCGGGCATCGTGCTGCGTCGACGGATGGAGAACGGCAAGAGCGTCTGGGAAGTCGAAGTCGGGAATGAGACGCGCGCCGCACACGGGGGGCCGGCTGGTCCGCCGCGGGAGATCCTCGATCTGCTCGCCGCGCCGCTCCTCGGACGTCCTCTCGTCGAGGTCGCCAAGACGCGAACACGGACCAACGGAGACGAGGTCGAGACGGCGGTGCTGGAAGGCCAGCACGTCATCACGATGGTGCCGGACTGGAAGCCGAAGCTCCCGAAGCCCAAGCCGCGGCCGCGGCCCAAGAAGGGTGCGCCCGCTCTGGATCGACTCCGTGCGTATCTGCGCCAACAGGTCGACGAGCTGGCGCGCCACGATCCCGGGGCGCGTCTCGACGACGATCCCGAACGGATCCATCGCATCCGCGTAGCGCCCCGGCGTGCACGCTCGGCGCTCCGCACGGCTCGGCCGCTGCTCGATCGCGAGTGGGCAGAAGGCCTGCGTGGAGAGTTGAAGTGGCTCGGCAACGAGCTGGCCCCGGCGCGTGACCTCGACGTGCTGCTCGCCGGGCTCGCGACGGACGCGGCCGAGCTCGGCAAGCCCGCGACGACGATCGTGCGGCAACTGGAAAGCGAGCGCCGTCGCGCGCAGAAGCAGCTCGTCGCGGCGCTCCAAAGCCCGCGCTATCTCGCGCTGCTCGAAGAGCTCGAGCGCGCTGCTGACGCGCCCCGCGTGCGAACGGCGGATGCCAAGCTCCACAAGCTGGCACGCAAGGAGTTCGAGCGCCTCCGCCGCGCCGTGCGCGCGCTCGGCAAGAGCCCCTCCGACGAAGCTCTGCACGAGGTGCGAAAGCGCGGGAAGCGGGCCAGATACTCGGCCGAGCTGGCCGGCGGCAAGCAGGCGAGGAGGTTCGCGGAGGCGTCGAAGTCCTTTCAGGACGTGGTCGGCGACCACCAGGACGCGGTCGTCGCCGAGGAGCGGCTCACGGCTCTCGTTCCGCGTGCGAAGAGCCCCGAGGCAATCTTCGCGGCGGGCCGGCTGCTCGAGCGCCAGCAGCACCGCCGGCTGGCTGCGAAGAGATCATTGCCGAAAGCGTGGAGAAAGCTCGAGCGACAGGGGCGCAAGGCCTGGGCCTGAGAGACACGGTGCGGGCCGCGGGCGGTGTGCCCACGCGCCGCGGCGGCGACGGAGCCGTGGAAGTGCTCCTCGTGCACCGGCCCCGATACCAGGACTGGACGTTCCCGAAAGGGAAGGTCAAGGACGGCGAGCGAGAAGAGGAGGCGGCGCTGCGGGAGCTGCGCGAGGAGACCGGTCTCTTGTGCGAGCTCGGCCGTGAGCTGACAAGCACGCAGTACACCGAC
>CATPAS010000363.1 GCA_955652075.1 uncultured Gaiellaceae bacterium
ATACTCGACCGGATCGCGACGCCGCTCCAGCCGACACCGGCGCCTTCACCCTCGACGGTGATGGTCGGCGGCAAAGCCGTCCAGGATCCGGCGAGCTATCTGCGCCTCTGGTCGGTCGGCAAGCTGACGTACCGCTGGCCGCTTGGCGGCTTCCTGAAGATCAAGGTCACCTGCGACGTCGCGAGTCCGTGGACCGACGAGTCAGCTCATCTCAGCATCGCGCGCCGTGGCGCGTTCCTGTTGCGGGACTCGACGATCCTGCGGATCCCCGCGACGCTCGCCAAGCAGGTTCGTGCGCGCGTGTCGCTCCGCTAGCGGCCGGGCCTAACGTGTTGAGTTCGTCGTCCCTCTCGGTCCATGTGAGAGAAGAGCGCGGCGCCGAAGCACCGCGCTCCGCTCCGAACTACGACGCAGGGACGGCCGCCCGGTCGCGCGTGCTCACCGGGGACGGACTCCGCATGTAGAGGAATCCGCTGACCACTGCGATCCACGCGAGAGGGATGATCGGCATGACGAACCGCACATAGGCACCATCGGGCGCCCATTGGGCCTGCCTCCTTCCTGTGAGGATTCGCATTAGTCTCCCCCTGCACAAAGGACGGGTCAAGAGCTTCACTGGGAAGACGCGAGAGCGTTTCAGTAGCATCGTGCCGTGCGCGAGTTGCGTCCGGGACTGTGGCATTGGGAGGCACCGCACCCGCAGTGGCGGCCGACCGAGCCGTGGAGCGAGAACGTGTCGTCCTACGCGATCGACGCCGCGGAGCGGCTGCTGCTCTTCGATCCGTTGGCCGTGCCGAGCGAGCTTGTGGACCTCGCGGCCGAGCGCGAGACGGCGATCGTGCTCACCGCGCCGTGGCATGAACGCGACGCGCAGAGTCTGGTCGAGCAGCTCGGTGTGCCGGTCTACACCCCGCTGCCCGACACCGCGCAGTTCCTCATGGACACATACGGCATCACCGCCGAGCAGGCCGGCGACGGCAGTCCCGACGTCGTCTGGCTTCTCCGCGAGAAGAAAGGCGAGGCACGCCCGTACACGGCCGGCGACCGGCTGCCGTTCGGTGCCGACGTGTTCCCCGGGCATAAGGCGAACGACACTGTGCTCTGGGTCGAGAGCCAGCGTGCGGTGATCTCCGGCGACACGCTCGTCGACTTCGGCCGAGGCCTGGAGATCAACGAGAGGTGGCTCCGCCCTGGTGTGACGCGCGAGGAGATCGCCGCGGGGTTGCGTCCGCTGCTCGAGCTGCCGGTCGAGCATGTGCTTGCGACGCACGGCGGGCCGTTCGACGGCGCCGCCCTCGCGCGCGCGTTGTCCTCCTAGACCGCTCAAGGGACACGCGACGCTCGAGATTGACCGACACGTCTACGGCTGCCACAGTCCCCTCATGTCCGCCACGGTCGATTCGTTCTTCCACGAGTACGCGCGCCGCTACACGGAAGGCGATGTAGACGGTGTGACCAGCCTCTGTCTCTGGCCGTTCCTCGCGGTCCGGAGGGGAGCGCCGATCCACATGCCGGACCGTGGCGCCGTTTGGGATCACTTCGCTTCGGCCATCGCCGCCTATCGCCTTGCCGCGGACGCTGGGAAGTGGACGCCGGTCGAGATCGACACTCGCCATCTCGGCGAGCACTCCGTCTTCGCGACAGTGCACTGGAATGCGCTTGACGCGGACGGGCAGGTGGTCCGAGACACTTGGACGAGCTACCAGCTGCTCGCCACTCCGGACGGCTGGCGCTTCCTCTCGTACACGAATCACTTCTGAGCCAGGCCATGCTCGAGACGTTGGTGCTCTGACAGGATCCCGGGTCGAGAACGTCGCGAGCCAGAGTCGGCAACTACTAGGAAGGAAACGGGCGTCCGGATCATTCGTCGCCTTCCCAGTACTCCCCGGTACGCCCGGCCGAGGCCGGCTAGTTGCTCGCGCGGAGCGCGGCCAGGAGCTCCTGGTGGCGACGCTCCTCGTCGGGCATGTCCTCCTCAATCGGCTCCCTCCGATTTCGCTCGAGCATCATCTGCACAGGCTTGACGATGAAGAAGAAGACGGCAGCTCCGATGGCGGCGAACTGAATTACATCGGTGAGAAATGCTCCGTAGTGAAAGACGGATCGGTGGATGGTGAATGTGAGGTTGCGGAAGTCGGGCTTGCCGATGATCGCCGCAATGATTGGCATCACGAGGTTGTTGACCAGCGAGTTGACGACCGCAGCAAACGCGAGGCCCATGACGAACGCGACTGCGAGTTCGACGATGTTGCCCCTGAAAAGAAAGTCCTTGAATTCCTTGATCATGGTGGCTCCTTCGCTAGCCGATCCGGGTCATATTCAGCCTACGACCCCAGTGACCAAGGGACATTCCGAGGGCGTGGCCCACCCAATGCTCGCCACGCCGTTCGGGCTCATCGCAGAGTCACAAGGCCACTACGACGAGGCCGAGTACAACCGCCGGCTCGAGTACGGGGTCGACATTCCTTAGCCCTCGCGCATTCGACTTCGCGCACCTTTGCGGCGGTGTTTCTCTGCGTGTGCATGCGGTCGTGACGCCAGCAAAGCGAGCAGCGCGACGGCGACGAAGTTGCGAAGGGTCGGCTGGGGCCAATGCACCTGAGCGGTCCCGTGGAACCAGGACGGATCGACGAGGAAGACGATGCCGGTGATCACGACCTTGGGGAACCATCCGACGACGAGGAACACCGTTGCGAGCACGATCCCCCACAAGCCGAGCTCGGGCAGGCCGACTGCATGCCCGAAGTCGAGAACGTTCCAGGCGATCCAGAAGACGACCGGCCCGAGCAGGACCATCGCGACGAGCGCGGCGACCATCACGGCCAGCCCGCCGGCGACCAGGGCGCCGATCCCGAGAATCCGCAGCAACACGCGGAGGACTGGGCTCACACGGAGAGCCTATGCCTCCTCGAAACACGGCGCGCGCGTGCAGGCACTTGTGTTTTGTGAGTAATTGCCTTCAGACGCACGCTGAGGTGCGACCTGCGAGAGCGCTAGACGAAGTCGTTGTCGTCGAAGCCCGGCAGCGACGCGCTGCCGTCGACACAGAGCGCGAGATACAGCGCCGTTCCCGGGTCGCCCGTCCAGAGCGAGTACCGCCCCCTACCGAGCGCACGCCGCTCACGCTCGACCTGAGCGGCAGCGTGCATCGCAAACGAACGAGCGCGCTCGAGCCAGAGCTCGTCGCCGGTCCGCCGAAACAGCTTCAGGAACGCGAGGCCGTTTCCGGCTGTGCCGTGGCAAAGGCTTGCGCCCTTCTCGAGCGGGCCCGCGCGCCAGGTCAGCTCGCCGCCGGCGACCAGCAGGCGCTCGTGCTCGTCGTCGCGACGTGCGATCTCCGCCAGGGACGCGACCATCCCGGGCGCGCCGTGGCACCACTGGACGCGAATCGTCCCGTCTCGCTGGACGAGCTCCCCGTCGGCGACCGGAGGCCAGTTCGCGAGGCCGTCCTCCTCGACCGCGAAGCGCTTGAAGGTTGCGCTCGCGCGACGGTGCACGTCCTCGTCCGGCTCGTGTGCGAGCGCCAGGACACAGCCCGCAAACCCGTGCGCCGGGCCAAGGTACTGCGGCGTTCCTCCGTAGAGGTCTTGCGTCCAGAGGCCCGAGTCCTCCCACGCGTCGCGGAGGTGGTCGGCGCTCTCACGCCACAGATCGAGCCGATCGATCGCGCGGGCCGCGAGCATCGTGCCCGGGCTGCCCCACATGAACTCGTGGTGCAGATCCTCGACGTTCGCCGCGACGAGCTCGGCGATCCGGCCCGCGATCTCGGCAGACGGCGCCAACCGGTGCAAGGTGAGCAGAATTCCCGTCTCGCCCCCCAACAAGCTCGGCGGGTGCGCCCACTGCTCGAACTCCGGTTTCGCGCGGTGGACCTCGACGGCCTGCTCGAGGACCGGAACGTAGTCTCGGGTCGTGTCGATCAGGCCGCGGCGTGCGAGCAAGTCGAGCGCGTAGATCACGCCGGCCGTTCCCTCGTAGAGGCTCGTGAACGGCCCGTCCCCTTCGTCGTCGCGCGGATGGATAGGCCAAAACAGCGACTCGAATGACGCCTCGCAGTCGGCGGCGATCTCGCGGATCGTCGTGAACGCCACGTCGGGATCCCACGCCCGCGGTTCGAGCGGCTCGTGAGATTCCGGGGAGTAGAGCATCGTGCGACGCGCTATGAGCCCTCGGGCTGAGGCAGGGCCTGCGCGATCTCCCAGATGTGACCGGCAGGATCGGTGAAGCTGGCGGTGCGAACTCCCCATTCCCGGTTCATCGGGCCGTTGAGCAACGCCACGCCGCGGGTCTCCAGCTCCGCGCAGACTGCGTCCGTGTCATCCACCCAGACGGTGAGCTGGAAGCGCGATCCGGTCTCGGGGCCGGCGACCGCTCCGGGCTCGATCAGGTCGCGAGCCGCCGGAGCCTTGAGCAGATTGATGAGCGTGTTCTCGAACCTGAATGTCGCCGCGTCGTCGTCTTCGTAGATGACCGGCGCGCCGAAGACGTTCTGGTAGAACGACTTCGAGCGCTCCAGGTCTTCCACGAACAGGGTGATGGCACCGACACTGCTCAGCGTCGCACTCACCTCCAGACCTCCTTAGTAAGCGTCATGTTGTGGCAGATCGTCAGTGATCTCAAACCACTCTGCTTTGGAACCGACGAAAATATGCTTCGTCGGACGAATCGAGGGAGCATCGACGAGCGATCCCATCGCGACGTGCACATACTCACCGTCCCG
>CATPAS010000364.1 GCA_955652075.1 uncultured Gaiellaceae bacterium
TCTCCTCAAGTCGATGGGCGAGAACGTCCAGGCGATCGCGGACGCATTTGGGCGCAGGCCCAAAGACATCACGACGATCGTGCTCGATCGTCCGCGCCACCACGATCTGATCGAGGAGATACGGGCCTCCGGTGCGCGGATCAAGCTGATCCAGGATGGCACGGTCACGGCTTCGATCTCCGCGGCCATCCGCGGCACCAACGACCACCTGGCCGTCGGGATCGGCGGGACGCGGCAGGCGATCATGTCCGCCGCCGCACTGCGCTGTCTCGGGGGCGAGGTGCAGGCGCAGCTCTGGCCGACGTCGCGCCGCGAGATCGAAGAGGCGCGCAAGCTCGGGATCGACGACGCGACACGGGTCTTCACGACCGAAGAGCTTGCCCCCGGTGAGGTGATCGTCGCGGCAACGGGAGTCTCAAACGGGGACCTGCTGCGCGGCGTCCGCTTCCTCACCGACTCGGCGCGCACGCACTCGCTCCTCATGTGCACGCGCTGCAACTGGGTGCGCTTCATCGACGGGATTCACTTCTTCGCCCGCGAGAGGCGCGAGGAAGTCCGGCTCCTGGGCTACTAGCTAGACTCAAAAAATGCCCACAAAGGAAGAAGTCTTCGAGGCGCTGAAGCAGGTCGAGGATCCCGAGCTCGGGATGGACATCGTCGAGCTCGGACTGCTCTACGACGTCGAGGTGCAGGGCCCACGTGTCAAGGTCATCCACAGCCTCACGTCGATGGGCTGTCCCGCAGGGCCGATGATCCAGGAGGACATCGTTCGCACCGCGCGTGAGGTCCCCGGGGTCGAGGAGGTGGACATCGAGCTCACCTGGGATCCGCCCTGGACGCCCGACCGCATGTCCGACGACGCCAAGTTCATTCTCGGCATCGGTTAGTGGCTCACCGCATAGTCGTCGTCGGCGTCAGCGGCAACGGCAAGACGACACTCGGTCGGCGTCTCGCTGAGAAGCTCGGCGTGCCGTTCACCGAGCTCGACGCGCTCATGCATCAGCCCGGGTGGGTGCAGGCGAAGACAGAGAAGTTTCGCCGCGACGTCGAGGCCGTGATGGACCGCTCGGAGGGCTGGGTGCTCGACGGCATGTACCAGGGCCAGCTCGGCGACCTCGTCCTGGGCCGAGCGGACACGCTCGTCTGGCTCGATCAGCCGCTGCCGCTCGTGTTGCGCCGCCTGGTTAAGCGCACCGTGAAGGACATCGTCACGAGGCGGGACCTGTTCAACGGCAACCGCCAGACCTGGCGATACGCATTCTTCATGCGCGACTCGCTCTTCAGCTTCGCGATCAGGTCGCACTTCAAGCGACGGCGAGAATGGCCCGCCGGCATCGGCGCGCCGCCGAGTCTCGAGGTCGTTCGCCTCCGCTCGCCGCGCGAGGTCGAGCGCTGGCTCGAGTGCCAGGCACCGGACTAGTCCGGAATGCGCAGGACGATCTTGCCCAGCTGCTTGCCGGCTTCGAGACGCTCGTGCGCGTTCGCGGCCTCGGCGAGTGGGAGGACCTCGTCGACGACGGGGACGGCGCGTCCAGACTTGACGAGCTCGTAGACCGCTTCGAAGTCCTCCTGCGACCCCATCGTCGAGCCGAAGATGGTGAGCTGCTTCCACCAGATGCGGTGCAGGTTCGCGGGCGGATTGGGCCCGGTCGTCGCGCCGCAGACGCAGACGCGTCCGTCCGGGCGGGCGGCGTCGAGGGATCGCTTCCAGGTCGCCTCGCCGACATGGTCGACGACGACGTGTGCGCCGCCGCCGGTGACGTCCTTGACGCCGGAGACGACGTCGTCCGTGTCGTGATTGAAGGTCGCGTCGGCGCCGAGTTCGCGCGCCCGGGCCAGCTTGTCGTCGCTGGACGAGGTCACGATCACGCGTGCGCCGCGAGCCTTGGCGATCGCGAGCGTGGCCGTGGAGACGCCGCCGCCGATTCCCCAGACGAGCACCCACTCGTCCTCTCGCAGCTGCGCCTTCGTCGTGAGCATCCGGTATGCGGTCTCGAAGACGAGCGGGAAGGCGGCGGCAATTTCGAACCCGATGTCGTCGGGTAGCGGGTAGACCTGCGAACGGGGCACCACGATCAGCTCCGCGTGCGTTCCGTCCGAGTGCTCCCCGACGACCGAAACCTTCCCGTTGCCGAGATCGTAGCCCGGGTTGATCACGACCCGGTCGCCCGGGGTGAAACCGTCTCCGGAGACCACGATTCCCGCGCCGTCCGCGCCGAGGATGCGCGGCTTGGGGACTGAGGGCAGCCCCTTGCGGACCCAGACGTCGAGGTGGTTGAGCGAGGCGGCACGCAGCTCGATCAGGACCTGTCCGGTGCCTGGCACCGGATTGGGGGCATCTTCGTAGCGGAGTACCTCCGGCCCGCCGTCCTCGTGGATGCGTACGGCCTTCACTGGGCACAATCTCGCATATGACCGCCGCCGAGCTGGAGCTGCTCGCCGAGGAGCTGGAGCTCGACGTCGTCGGTGCGGCCCCGGCTTCCGCCTACGGGGAGACGGAGCGACACATTCGCGAGCGAAAGGCCCGCGGGCTGTTCGCCGACATGCGCTTCACGATGGCGCAGCCCGAGGTCTCGTGCCATCCCGAGGCGCTGCTCGACGGTGCGCGTACCGTCGTGTCGGCGGCTTACTGCTACTACGCGCCGGAGCCGGCGCTCGAGCAGGGCGACGGGAGACTTGCGCGTTACACGTGGCATGACGGCTACGCCGTGCTCCGGGAGCGCCTCGACGAGCTCGGTCGCCGGCTCGGCGGCGAGTACCGCGTGCTCGTGGACGCCAACCAGCACGTGGACCGCGAGGCGGCCGCCCGGTCGGGCGTCGGCTTCTACGGAAAGAACACGATGTTGATCACGCGCCGGCACGGCTCGTGGGTCGTGCTCGGCACGCTCGTGACGACCGCCGCGGTCGAGGCGACACCGCCGCTCGAGCTCGACTGCGGATCCTGCACGCTCTGCATCGAGGCGTGTCCGACCGGCGCGCTCGACGAGCCGGGACTGGTCGATGCGACGAAGTGCCTCTCCTACTGGACGCAGGCGCCGGCAGCGATCCCCGAGGACTATCGCGCCGAGCTGGACGCGCAGGTCTACGGGTGCGACATCTGCCAGGACGTCTGCCCCTGGAACCGCGGCATCGAGAAACGGCGCGCGGACAACACGTTGCCGGCCGGCGCGGAACCGCACATCCGGCTCGCAGATTGGCTCGAGACCGACGCCGCGTCGCTGACGGAGCGTTACGACCGCCTCTATGTCCCGAGGAACGATGCGCGGTACCTGCGCCGCAATGCGCTGGTCGCTCTGGGCAACACCGGCGGGATGGCCGACCTGCCGCTCGCGGATCCGTTCCTCGAAGTCGACGACGAGCTCCTGCGCGAGCAGGCGGAATGGGCGGTGGCCAGAATCGAGGAGAGGCAGGCCGGCTGAGGCGGAAGTTAAGCGCGCGCCCGGAGGCGCGAGACGCCGAGCTCACTCGCCAGCTCCCGCGCGCGGTCGGCCACTGCCTTCCGCA
>CATPAS010000365.1 GCA_955652075.1 uncultured Gaiellaceae bacterium
CCACTCGCGCGTATGCCACCACCGCAACCAGGATCCCGGCCATCAGGATGAAGGACATCGACGCGGCGGCCGGGTAATCCGTCAGCTCGAGAAACTTCGACTGGATGACGTTGCCGATCATGTGATTCTGGGGCGCGCCGAGAAGTTGAGCGTTGATGAAGTCGCCCGCGGCTGGAATGAACGTCAGGAGCGTTCCCGCTACGACCCCTGGGAGTGAAAGCGGAAGGGTCACGCGCACGAACGCTTTCCAGCGGCTGGCGTAAAGATCCTCTGCCGCCTCGAGGAGCCGGTGGTCGATCTGCTCCAGGGATACGTACAGAGGCAGCGCCATGAAGGGAAGGAAGTTGTAGGTGATTCCAGTGACAACCGCCGTGGCTGTCGCCAACAGCCGGCCTCCTGAGCCGAGCACGTGGAGATGCTGGAGCGTATGAACGACGAACCCGTGGTCGGCGAGGATCGTCTCCCAGGCGAGCGTTCGGATCAGGTACGTGACGAAGAACGGCGCCACGATGAACAGCAACAAGAGGTTCTTCCACCGACCCCCACGGAAGGCGATCCAGTATGCGACGGGATAGCTCAGGACGAGGGCAAGAAGCGTCGCGATCCCCGCGTATTCCAGGGAGCGAATGAACTGGCCGCGGTAGTTCCGAACGGCGTCCCAGTAGTTACCCCAAGCCCACGAGAACGCATAGCCGACGTCGAAGTTTCCGGACTCGAGCGACTGGTAGGCGAGGAAGCCGAGCGGGACGATGAAGAACATGCTCAGCCAAAGGACCCCAGGGGCCAGCAGGAGGTAAGGCGTCAGCTCCCGGTGACGGTGAAGAAAGCCCACTCGGCTACCCCGAGATGAGGTTCTGCCAAGCCGTGAGGTACTTCTGATTGTTGAGCGCGTTGAAGTCGAAGATATGCACGCTGCCGAGCATCTTCTTCGTCGGGAAGATGAGTGTGTTCTTCGCGATCGCGGGATCGACCGTCAGCAGTTGCTCGCGTGCGCCGGCCACCGGACAGATGTAGTAGACGCCTGTGTCTCCGGTCTTCGGATTGCCGCCTTCGATCGCCGCTGCGACCTTTGGGTCGTAGACGTAGTTCATGAAGACGGACGCCGTGTAGACGTTGCCGCCCTTCGGGATCAGCATGTTGTCGGTCCAGAGTGCCCCGCCGGTGGTCGGCACGTTCCAATGGATGTGCTTGTTCCCGATCTGCGCGATGTCGCCTGACCACGACATCGCCGCAGCGAGATCCCCTTTTGCGAGCGACGGCGCGTAGTCGTTTCCAGTGAACTGACGGATCTGCTTCGAGTCGACCGCCTTCTTGATCCTCGAGATCGCGCTGTTGAACGACTTGTCGGTCACCTTCGTCGGGTCGTCGCCGTTCGCCAGCATCACAAGAGTCAGCGCGTCCCCCATGGAGTTGAGACACGTGACCTTCCCTTTCAGCTTGGGGTTGGTAAGGAGCTCGTCGACTGAAAGCACCGGACCGCTCAGCTTGTCGTTGTAAGCGATGCCGGTCATCCCCGACTGCCATGGCAGGCTGTAGTCGCGGTTTGGGTCGAATCCCGGATGACGCTGAACGTCGATCAGGTTTTTCATGTTCGGAATCGCCGACTTGTCGAGCTTTTCGGCCCAACCTTTCTTGATCATCAGCGAGAGGTAGCGGTCGTTGTCGGTGAGGACAACGATGTCGCGGTCGATCGACTGACCACGCGACAGCGGGCCCTGGATCTTCCCGAAAAACGAGGCGTTGTCGTTGATGTCCTCGGTGTACTGGACCGTCGTCCCGTACTTCTTCTGGAACGCCAGAAGCGATGGGTGCGAGTGCGTTTTGTTGTTCGTGTCGATGTAGAGCGTCCAGTTCGAGAAACGAAGCGTCTTGGCAAGTGTCTTGCTCTGGGATGCCGCCGCGGACTTCGAGCTACTGCCACCACACGCGGCAAGCAGCCCCGGAGCGGTGAGGATGGCGCCGCCCGCCGCCGCGCGGCGGAGGAGCTGGCGTCGGGTCAGGACATCGGTCATTCGGATCCCTCCAGTGAGTCGACGACGAACGTGCAATCTGGGCTCCAGCTGAGCGTGAGCCTTTGGCCCGGCGTGGCGCCGTTCAGTCCCGGCGACGCATTCTGCCGGTAGACGGTCAGTCGGCCGCAGTCGGTCTCGACGATGTACTGCGTCGCGACCCCGACGTAGGCCTGCTCGACGATCGTCCCGTCGAGCGAGTTCGATTGCCCCTGTCCGAGCTCGATCTTCTCCGGCCGGATCCCGACGGCGACCTCCCCGGTCCGGCCCGCGAGCGCATCCGGCCGAACGCGGACCTCGGGCCCGCTGCGCAGGCGCACCGTGTCGGGACCGCTGACGGTGCCGGAAATCAGGTTGGAAACCCCGAGGAACCCCGCGACGAAGGCTGTCGACGGCGTCTCGTAGAGATCGGTCGGGGTACCAAGCTGCTCGATCCGCCCCCCCTTCATCACCGCGATCCGGTCGGCCATCGTCATGGCCTCTTCCTGGTCGTGGGTGACGTGAACGAAGGTTATGCCGATGTCGTGCTGGATCGCCTTCAGTTCGAGCTGCATCTGCTTGCGCAGCTTCAGGTCGAGGGCGCCGAGCGGCTCGTCGAGCAGCAGGACCTGTGGCTTGTTGACGAGCGCACGGGCGAGCGCGACGCGCTGTTGCTGTCCCCCGGAAAGCTGGCGCGGCTTGCGCTTCTCCATCCCCTCGAGGCCGACGATGCGGAGGATCTCGGCGACCCGCCCTTTCAGCGTGTCACCGCGCACCGCGCGGCGGCGGAGGCCGAACGCGATGTTCTCGAACACCGACAGATGAGGGAAGAGCGCGTAGGACTGGAAGACCGTGTTCACGTCGCGCTTGTATGCCGGCAAACCACTGACCTCGTTGTCGCCGAGGTAGATAAAGCCCTCGGTGGGTTGCTCGAAGCCGCCGATCATGCGCAGCGTCGTCGTCTTGCCGCAGCCGGATGGGCCGAGCAGTGCGAAGAAGCTCCCGCGCTCGATCTCGAGACTCAGCGCGTCGACGGCGACGACGTCCTCGAAGCGCTTGGTGACCCCGTCCAGCCGGATGTCCGCGGGCGCCGACGACGCAGGTACCTCGCGCTCGCCGGCGACCGTCACGGGTGCAGACGTGTCCAGGCTTCGGCGAGAACGTCGCCGAGAATCGACACGATTTGGTCGAACTCCTGCTGTCCGGCAATCAGCGGCGGCGAGATCTGAACCACCGGATCGCCGCGATCGTCGGAACGGCAGATGAGCCCACGCTCGAACAGCCGCGGTGAGAGGAAGCCGCGCAGGAGCGTCTCGCACTCCTCGTGGTTGAACGACTCGCGCGTGTCCTTGTCCTTCACGAGCTCGACCGCGTAGAAGAAGCCGGTGCCGCGCACGTCCCCGACGATCGGCAGGTCGAGGAGCTGCTCGAGCGTCTGGCGGAAGGTGTCCTGCGTTTCGGCGACGTGCTCGACGATGCGCTCGCGCTTGATGATCTCGATGTTCTTCAGGGCGACCGCCGACTGCACTGGGTGTCCGCCGAACGTGATGCCGTGCGCGTACATGTTCGTGTCCTTCATGAACGGCTTTTTTTTTTTTTATGATTCGTCGACCTCGGAGATCTACTCATAGGACGAGGATAGCCCCTTCGCGATGGTCATCAGGTCAGGACGGATGTCGTAGCGCTCCGAGCCGAACCAGGCGCCCACCCTCCCGAACCCGGTGATCACCTCGTCCGCGCAGAGCAGGATCCCGTAGCGGTCGCAGATCTCGCGCACGCCCTTCCAGTAGCCCTCGGGCGGGGTGAACGAGCCGCCTGCGTTCTGCACCGGCTCCATGATCACCATCGCGACCGTCTCAGGGCCTGTGGCCTGAATGGTCTGGTCGAGGTCGTCGAGGAGAAACGCGGTGAACTCCTGTTCGGTCTCGTCCGTGGGCCGGTGGTAACGGTTGGTGTTGCGGACGTGGAGCACCTCGGGCACGAGCGGCTCGAAGGGCGCGCGCAACTCGGGAATCCCGTTGATCGAGAGCGCCCCCATCGTCGTCCCGTGGTAGGCGATGTGACGCGAGATCGCCTTCCAGCGGCGACCGTCGCCGCGGGCGGTGTAGTACTGCCGCGCGAGCTTCCAGACGGACTCGACCGCCTCGGAGCCGCCGGAAACGAAGAAGAGACGGTTGAGGTCGCCGGGCGTGAGCGAAGCGACCTCGGACGCGAGCTCGATGGCACGGGGATGGGCGTAGCCCCAGTTCGTATAGAACGGCAGCTCGCGCATCTGCGCCGCCGCCGCCTCGCCGACCTCTTCGCCGAATCCGTAGCCGATGTTGACGGAGAACAGCCCTGCCAGGGCGTCGAGGTAGCGCTTGCCTTTCGAGTCCTCGAGGTAGCAGCCGTCGCCGCGGACGATGATCGGCACCTCGCCGTCCTTGTAGCCGCCCATGCGGGTGAAGTGGAGCCAGAGATGGTCGCGTGCTGCGCGCTGGAGATCGAGCGCTTCCGGAGCTGCCGTTGTCATTGAGCCTCACCCACGCGCGTCCCCCAGTCATAGAGCTGCTTCACCATTTGTAGGTAGAGAAATGTCTCGGTCGAGACGACGCCGTCGAGCGCGCGCATCCTGTTCGTGAGCTCGAGCAGCTCACGGCGGTCGGTCGCGACCACCTCGACGACGAGGTCGTACTGGCCCGCCGTGACGACGACGTAGTCAGCCTCGATCCAGCTCGCGATCTCGTCGGCCACGGGCTCGGGGGAGCCGGCTGTCTTGACGCCGACGAGCGCCTGCTCGAAGCCGAGGCCGAGCGGATTCGTCACCCCGACCACCTGCAGGATGTCCTCGCCGCAGAGCCGGGCGTACCGGGCTCGAACTGTTGCCTCCGAGACTCCGAGCCGGGAGGCGATCGCCCGGAAGGACTCCCGGCCGTTCGCCTGGAGCGCCTCGATGATGCCCTGGTCCAGGCCGTCGATCCGCGGGGGCGCGCTGATGGCCCCCCGGCGAGGCTCGGTCATGGCCGGCTGCGCGATCGATCTACGCAAAGCGAGGCGATTCGTACCACGCAGCGCGCATTCGGTCAATCCGCCGGGCTTTTCGAGCGGTATTGCGAACCATTCCCC
>CATPAS010000366.1 GCA_955652075.1 uncultured Gaiellaceae bacterium
ACCCTCATCAGCGTCGGGCACAACCGTTAGATACGGGCTGGGGTACACGACGGGATGCGTGCCGACGCTGATGAGGGTAAGGCGGCCGTCCATGGTGCGCGCGAGGTCCACCGCTTCCTGGACTGCGCGCGCGCTATGCGCCGAACCGTCGACTGCCACAAGGATGTTGTGGAACATGACTCCTCCCTTTCTGCTGGAACGCTGATCAGGCGCGCGCTTGTCTAGGTCTCGGTCTCCGTCCGAGCGGCCGCCGCGTATGAGCCGACGCTCGACCTCGCGGCTCGCAGGACTCCCGCGGCCGCGTATGCGTCCTCCTCGTCGAGAGTCTCGTGCTCGAGGAGCGCGTTCGCAAGGGAATCGAGCCTGCTCCGATTCTGCTCGAGGAGTGCAAGGACCTGATGATGTCCTTCGTCGACGATGCGGCGCACCTCCTCGTCGATGATGCGTTGCGTATCGGGCGAGACCTCGGCGGCGCCCGGGAGGAACGGGCCTGTCCCGTCGCGCGGAATCACCGCAATCGGGCCGATCGCGGCGCTCATGCCCCAGCGGCCGACCATCTGGCGCGCGATCTCCGTGAGCTGCTGGATGTCCGACTCCGCACCGGTGCTGGTCTCGCCGTACACAATCTCCTCGGCGGCACGGCCGCCCAGTGCCACGTTGATCTTCGCCTGAACCTCGGGACCGCTGTAGTTGAAGCGGTCGCTTTCGGGCGCCGCGAACGTGACGCCGAGCGCCATGCCGCGAGGGATGATCGAGACTTTGCGCACCGGATCGGCGCCGTCGGTGAGCATGCCGACGATCGCGTGACCGGCTTCGTGGTAAGCGGTCCGGCGGCGGTCTTCGGCGCTCATCATCACCTGCCGCTCGGCGCCGAGCACGATTCGCTCGAGCGCATCCGTGAAGTCGGATTCGTCGACGACGTCATGGTTCCGTCGCGCCGCCAACAGCGCAGCCTCGTTGGCGAGATTCGCGAGATCGGCCCCTACCATCCCGGGTGTCGTCGCTGCGATCCTGCTGAGGTCGACGTCGGGCCCGAGCGGCACGCCCCGCGTGTGCAGTCTGAGGATCGCCTCTCGGCCGGCACGATCGGGAGGCTGCACCGCGACCCTGCGGTCGAAGCGACCGGGCCGAAGCAAGGCCTGGTCGAGGACGTCGGGTCGGTTGGTCGCCCCGATCACGATCACCTTCGTGGACGAGTCGAAGCCGTCCATCTCGGTCAGGATCTGATTCAGGGTCTGCTCGCGTTCGTCGTTGCCGCCGCTGAAGCCAGCGACTCCGGACGTGCGTGAGCGGCCGATCGCGTCGAGCTCGTCGATGAACACGATCGCGGGTGCGGCCTCCTTCGCCTGCGTGAACAGGTCGCGCACGCGCGATGCGCCGACGCCGACGATCGCCTCGACGAACTCCGACGCCGCTATCGAGAAGAACGGAACGTCCGCCTCACCGGCGACCGCCCGCGCGAGCAGCGTCTTACCGGTGCCCGGAGGGCCCGAGAGCAGCACACCGTGGGGAATCCGACCACCGAGCCGTCGGTACTTCTCGGGGTGGCGCAGGAAGTCGACCACCTCCGTCAGCTCCGCCTTCGCTTCGTCGATCCCCGCCACGTCCGCGAACGTGACGCGGTCGCCGGACGGTTGGTATCGACGTGCGCGCGAACGGCCGAACGATCCCAGAACGTTCTGAACGTTTCCCGCGCGCCGCATCAGCCAGAACAGCAGGACGACGAAGAGAATTGTCGGCCCGAAACCGAGCAGCAGGTTCTGCCACCATGGGGCTCCCGTGTCGAGCGGCTGAGCGTTCACGACCACCGCCTTCTGCTGGAGCAGCCGCGACAGGGCGTTGTTGTCGGCGAACGCAGGGATCTCCGTTTGGAAGCGCGTCGTCGGCTTCGATCCGGCGTACTGCAGCTTCTGAGTGAACGTGCCCTGGATCGCCGTGCCCTTGGACGTGATCTCTTTGACGTGCCCCGCGCTCACCTGACTCAGGAAGAACGGGCTGTACGGAACGCGGACGCGGGACGCAGGCTGCGTCGCTCGCGAGCCAAGGTAGAAGTTGAGGAACAGGAGCGCGACGGCGAAGATGATCCAGCGGCGGCTAGGGCGAAAGTTAGGCAGCTGCGGCGTGGAAGACGGCGGCGGCGGCGACGATCCGCGGGGCGCCGGCGGCGGCGCGCCGGCGTTCGTTTGCTGATCCTCGCGCGTTGTGGTCACCGCAGTGGGCTCACGATCGCCACGAGTCAAGACTAGCGCCCAGATCCCGGCAGCCTCGCCTCCGGGAGAGGCATCCTCCGTTGGCGTGAGGTTTCCGGGCGCGAGAGCAGAAAGGCTCCGACCGTCACGGCGGCAAAGGCAAGCACCCGGAGCCCGCCGAACGCGCCTGAAGGTACCGGCTCGTCAAGCACGATCGTTCCTGCCGCGATCGGCACCGCGTTGGTCAAGAGGGTTGCCAGCCCCGCGACTGTGAGTGCGCCGCCGGCCTGGTAGCCAAGTTGCAGCAGGACGGTCCCCAGCATGTAGCCGAGGATGAGCGTGACGAGGAAACCGATGCGGGCGCCGCCCTGCGTCGCGACTTTCGTCGAAATGTCACCGATCGAGAAGAAAAGACCGCCGGCAACGGCAGCGCTCACCGCGACTCCCAGCGGCGCTCGTCCGAGCAACAGGATGAGCAGGGCAAGCGCTCCGGTCGCGCCGAGCCAGAGGAGAATCGTCGCCGTCGAGCCACTCCGGCCGGCACCGCTGCCGCCGACGAGTGACACTCCGAGGGCGAGCAACCCCAGGACGGAAATGATCACCCCGCTTCGCTCGCGCCTGCTGAGCTGACGGCCGCGGATGTACGAGGACACGTACGCGAGCACGCCGATGCCGCCGGCAGTGATGCTCTGCACCAGGGCGAGCGATGCGAGCGCCAATGCACCCGCATAGAGCAGGAACCCGCTGGTCTCCATCGCGAAGCCGAGCAGCCAGCCGCGGTCGCCGAGCAAGAGTTGCAGCGAGTGAAGCGGGCGGCGAATCGACAGGACGGGAAGGGCCGCTGCGGCGTCGTGCTGGCGCAGATACGCCAGATTCGTGATCGTCGTCGACAGGAGCGCGAGAACAAGTGCGACGAGCGTCCGGATGCTCATGACTCGTCAGACTCTTCGCTGGACGCGGTCCTTGCAACCGGGTTCGGGTAGGGGGTGATCGTGAGCGGTGCGGGCGGGATGATCGGTCGAGGGGCCGGACTGACGCTGTTGCTGCTGGGGCCGGTCGTGGTTGCTCTGGATCGGCTTGATGCCGTCGGCGAGTTGAGGCTGTTCGTGCTGGCCGGCGTGGCGCTGGTCCCGCTCTCGTGGTTGATCGGTGAGGCGAGCGACAACCTCGCTCTCCACAC
>CATPAS010000367.1 GCA_955652075.1 uncultured Gaiellaceae bacterium
ACGGCTGCCGCGACGAGCGCGGCGTCGCGGATGCGCACGCCGTGGTGCGCCTCGTAGCGCTCCTTGAGCCCGCGCAGGATCGCGATCGTGTCGGTGACGGACGGCTCGCCGACGAAGATCGGCTGGAAGCGGCGCTCGAGGGCGGCGTCCTTCTCGATCTGCTTGCGGTACTCGTCGAGCGTGGTCGCGCCGACGGCGCGCAGTTCCCCGCGCGCCAACATCGGCTTGAGCAGGTTGCCGGCAGAAACCGCTCCTTCGGCGGCACCGGCACCGACGATCGTGTGCAACTCGTCGATGAAGAGGATGATCCGGCCCTCCGCAGACTGGATCTCGTTCAGCACGGCCTTGAGCCGCTCCTCGAACTCGCCCCTGTACTTGGAGCCTGCGAGCAGCGCGCCGATGTCGAGCGCCCAGACGCGCTTGCCTTTGAGGCCTTCGGGAATGTCGCCGGCGACGATGCGCTGCGCGAGCCCCTCGACGATCGCCGTCTTGCCGACGCCGGGGTCGCCGATGAGGACGGGATTGTTCTTGGTGCGGCGTGAGAGGACCTGGATCACGCGGCGCACTTCCTCGTCGCGGCCGATCACTGGGTCGAGCTTGCCCTCCTCCGCCGCCGCGGTGAGGTCGCGCCCGAACTTCTCGAGCGCCTGGTAGGTCTCCTCGGGATCCTGCGACGTCACGCGCTGCCCGCCGCGGACGGCCTTGATCTTCGCCTCGAGCTGGTCGCGCGGAACGACGTCGAGCGCAAGCAGCAGATGCTCGGTCGAGACGTAGTCGTCCTCCAGCCGCTTCGCCTCGTCGGCGGCCTTGTCCAGCACGCGCGAGAACGCCGCCGACACGTTGGGCTGCTGCTGCATTCCCTGGACGGACGGCTTCGCGCGCAGCGCGGCTTCGGCCTGCGCGCGCAACTCCGCAACATCGGGCACGAGCTGCCGCGGCAGCTCCTGGTCGAGCAGCGCAAGCAGCAGATGCTCGGGATAGAGCTCGGGGTTCCCCATTCGGCGCGCAAGCTCCTGCGCAGCCGCAACGGCCTCCTGGCTCTTGAGTGTCAGCTTGTTGAAGTCCATGTCAGTGACGCGTCGGACTCAGGTCGAGGGGTGGCTTCCACGGCACGAGGTCGCGACGGTACTGGCGATGCACCTGGTTGACCGCCTCGCGCATCTCTCGCTCCATGCGGTCCAGCCTGCGCCTCATGCGCTCGACCTGGTCCTGGAGCTCGAGCACCTGCTCTACGCCGGCGAGGTTGAGGCCGAGGTCGTTCGTCAGCTGCTGGATCAGCCTCAGACGCTCGATGTCGGCCTCCGAGTACAGTCGCGTGTTCCCGGCCGTGCGCTTCGGATGGAGCAGGCCCTTGCTTTCGTAGATCCGGAGCGTCTGTGGATGCATGCCGACGAGGTCGGCGGCGACGGAGATCATGTAGCGCGGGCGGTCGTCCATCACTCACCGTCCTTCAGCCGCCGGAGCGCTTCGAGCTTACGGCGCATGATCACGAACGTGACGAGGACGCCGACCGTGCCGACGCTGACGAGGACGATCGCCGCCGTCTTCACGAGAACAGCGCCTCACGCGGATCGTCGTGCGAGAGCTTCTGCAGTTCCTCGAGCGCCGCGCGCTCCTTCTTCGACAGCTTCTTCGGGACGCTCACGCGCAGGCGGGCGATCAGGTCGCCCTTCCCGCTCCCATCGAGCTTCGGCGCGCCGTGGCCGCGGATGCGCAACTGGCGGCCGTCCTGCGTTCCCGCCGGAACCTTCAACGACACCCGGTCGCCGTACGGCGTCGGCACCTCGACCGTCGCGCCGAGCGCGGCCTCCGCATACGTGACGGGAACCTCGATGACGAGATCCGCGCCACGCCGCTCGAACTTCTTCGACGGCTCGACGCGCGTGACGACGTAGAGATCGCCGGCGGGCCCGCCCGCTTCGCCGATCTCACCCTTGCCCTTCAGTCGGATCCGTGTGCCGTCCTTGACGCCCGCCGGGATCTTGACCGTGTAGCGCCGCGTGCGACGCTCCCGCCCCGAGCCCTTGCACTTCTTGCACGGCTTCTCGACGACAGTCCCGTTCCCGCGACAACGCGGGCACGGCTGCGACAGGGCAAACAGGCCCTGGCTCTCCGAAACGACGCCGCGCCCGTTGCACTCCGGACAGATCACCGGAGTCGTCCCGGGCTCGGCGCCCGTGCCTCCGCACTCACGGCAGGCGGTCGTCACCTCGACCGGGATCTTCGTCTCGAGCCCGCGGAGCGAGTCCTCGAACGACAGATTGACCGGAACCTCGATGTCGGCGCCCCGCTCGGGCTGAGGCCGTCGCGCGCGGCCGGGCTGACCGCGGTTGAAGATCCCGCCGAACAGGTCGCCGAGATCGCCGAGGTCGTTGATCGTGAAGTTGCCGCCCCCGCCGAAGTTGAAGTCGCGCGGATCCGCTCCCGCCGGGCGCCGCCCGTTGGCCGTCCCGAACGTGTCGTACTGCTTCCGCTTCTCTTGATCGGAGAGCGTGTCGTACGCGTTCTGCACTTCCTTGAACTTCTCTTCCGCCGCGTCGTCACCGGGATTCTTGTCCGGGTGGTACTTGGCGGCGAGCTTGCGGTAGGCCTTCTTGATCTCGTCCGCCGACGCGCCCTTCTTCACCCCGAGCGTGTCGTACAGAGTCGCCATTACTGGTCCGCTTCGCGGACAGGCGGCTTCGCCGCCCCCGCGATGACGACCCGGGCAGGGCGCAACACCTTGTCGCCGAGCTTGTAGCCCTTCTGCACGACCTCGATCACCGCGCCCTCGTCAGCGTCGGACGGCTGGGAGAGCAGCGCCTCGTGGACATGAGGATCGAACTTGCCGTCGGTCTCGATCTCGGTCAGGCCCTGCCTCTTCAACAGATCGGCCAGCGAGCGATGCACAAGCCGCACTCCGTCCTCGAGCTTCGCCTCTTGATGATCCGCCGCCGCCTCGAGCGCACGTCCGAGATCGTCGAGGATCGGGATCAGCTCCTTCACGAGCCGCTCGTTCGCGCGCTCGGCGAACGCTGCCTGCTCGCGCGCATTCCGCTTGCGGAAGTTGTCGAACTCCGCGGCGAGCCGCTGGAGGCGATCGAGGAGTTGATCGCGGTCAGCCTGGAGAGCGTCGATGTCGACGCTCTCCTGCGCGC
>CATPAS010000368.1 GCA_955652075.1 uncultured Gaiellaceae bacterium
CCCGTAGTCCGCGCGCGCCGTTGCGCAACGCGCAGCGCACGCGGACTACGGGGACATCCTCGCTGCGGAGCGCTCCATCATCAGCGCGCGCTTCGGTGGTTCCCGGCGCGCGTACCAGGCGGCGATCGCCGACGCTCGGACCAGTCTCTCGGTTGCGCGCAGCATCATCGGCGACGAGCTGAGGCGCGCGCGGATCCAGAGCACGTTCCACGTGCCCGGCCCGAGCGCACGGCAGATCGCTGACTTCCAGAACACCTACGGCGACTTGCAAGCGCGTCTCGTGCAGGCCAAGTCCGGCGCACCGTGGTTGGGCGGCCGGCGCCTGGGGTATGCGGTCGAGTCGGCTGCTCCGCCGGGCCTGATGACCCTCCTCTCCGGCCGGTGGGCCGCGATCTGGTCACCGCTCGGCACCGTGCGGGTGCGACCGCTCGGCCCGCCGCTCCCGCTCGGGACGCTTCCGCTCGGCAACGCGAGGGAGGCGATCCGCGCGGCACTCATCGCGCAAGCGCAGGAAGATCGCTATCCCACCTGGCTTACGTCCGCGCAGCAGGCCGCGTTCCCGGAAGCCATCTGCTGGCGCGACCTGATGCCGGAGCAGGGCGAGGTCGACCTCACGAATTACCTTCCCTTCCTGGCTCTGACGAGCTAACGCCGCACGCGTAAGGCGAGCTCCTTCGCAATCGACGCACGACATCGGATCTGGGTACGGTGGCGTCTGAGGACAACGAGGTTGGCATGGCCTTCTACAGCTAGCGCGGCGCCACCACGTCACTCTCGACCGTTCGTGGCCCTGTTCCTCGCGACGCTCGTCATCTGTCCGCTCGCCGCCTTGAACCCCTGGCCGTTTACCAACTGGGAGCTGTTCAGCCGCCTTCGCACGGATCAGCAGACCGGCTGGGAAGCCGTTGCGGTCGACGGGTCCGGTCACGGGCGTGCCTACCCGATTGCCTCGGTTCCGCCCGGTTACCGGGACTTCGGGTCCATCATGGCCGGCTTCTCCGAGCGCCCGTCAGTCGAGCAGGACAAGATCTGCGTCGCCTGGCTTCGCGGCGCAATTGAGCAATTCGGATCGGGCACGCGGCTGTTGAGGATCTATCACCTGAAGTGGCTGCTGTCCGATCGCCAGGGCAGCCGAGCCGCCCCGCCACACCGCACCCTGGCCTGGATCTGCAGCGCAAAAGGTGCGCGTGAGACGGGCTGAGAATCTCCTACGTCGCGCCGACGGCTGGGTGTTCGCACGGGAGGACGCGCGGCGCCTGGCTGCGGTTCGGATTGGTCTGTGCGGCTTGCTGGCGCTGCGCCTGGCGACCACCGACTACGGCTTCGTCGCCGGTCAGCGGGCGGCGCGCGTTCAGCCGCTCTCCTACCTGAACCTGTTCGAACGGGTGTCCTCGCCGGAGGTCGTCACCACGCTTCAGGTGTGCGGCATTGTCGCGGCCTTGCTGGCGGCGGCCGGGCTGGCACTTAGGGCGAGCCTGCCTCTGGCAGTCGCCTGCTCCCTCGCCCTCAACGGAATGTTCCAGACCACCTTGCCCGTGCGGTTCTACAACGACGTCGTGCTGACGCTCTGCCTGTTGGTGCTCATCGCCTGCGGCGCCGCCGCGAGTGAGGCTTGGAGCCTTGGCGAGCCAGCACGGCAAGCGTTTCGCAGGGTCCGAGGGCTGGCGCCGAAGGCTTCGCTCGCCCCTCATCCGACGTCCAGGAGCGAGCGCTACGGATGGCCGATTCGCACTGCGATGATCGCGATCGCGCTCGCCTATTTCTTCGTCGGATTTCAAAAGTGGCGTTACTCGGGGCTCTCCTGGGTGACCGGCGACAACCTCCGCTGGATCCTCTACGCCTCGAGCGACGGCCAAGCGCACCCGAACGGGCTGGCGTTGTTTGTCGCCGATCGGCCGTTGCTCGCGCACGTGTTCGCGGCGGGATCGTTGCTGCTCGAGACCTTGTTCCCGCTGGTTCTGTTCATTCCCAGGCTGCGCTGGCTCTTCATCCCGGGCGTGGTTGCGATGCACGTCGGGATCCGCCTCGCGATCGGACTCGACTACTCGGCGCAATGGCTTACGGTATTGATCGTGTTCGTCAACTGGCCCGTCGTTGTGGCCTGGGCTCGGCGCGCGGTGGTGAGCGTCCCGGCGCCGCGCGACGCTCCCGAGGCCCGGCTGCTCCGCATCGACGCAGGTCGCGAGCTACGACGAGGTTGAGCGCGGAAGATCGCGTTTGGTTTCGTAGATGACAGAGAGCGGGTCGAACGGGACGTCCGTTCGCGCCACGTGGTCTCTCGGGCTCTTGGTCGGCGGGTACCTCGCCATCGCCGTGGTTGCCGGAGCCGCGAGGTCCCCGCTGACTGTGCTGCTGCCCACCGGGGCCCAGCCTCCTTCGTGGGCGACCGCCCTCGCGAGAGCCGTGGCCTTGGACCGCGCCGGAAGGACCGGCTTGATCACCGGGTCGTGGATCCTCGTGGTGGTGGTGCTCGTCGCGTTCGCGCTCCTTCTAGGCGAGGCCTGGGCGAGCAGGGTCCGGCTCTCCGCCGTCCTCATCGCATCCGGGATCAGCTTGGCCATCGCGATTGCGGCGCCGCTACTTCTCTCACGCGACGTCTACACATACGCGGCGTACGGACGGATCGAGGCCCTCTATCACCAGAACCCCTACGTCACAACGTTGTCGTCGTTCCCGCACGACCCGTTCGTGGCGGTGACATCGGTGCAATGGCTGCACACGCACTCGCACTACGGGCCGCTGTTCACGCTCGCGAGCGCCGCGATCGCCCGGACGTGGACCGGGTCGGTGGGCTCGACGATCCTCGCGTTCAAGCTCCTGGCCGGCGTTGCCGTCGCGGCCGCGACCGCTTTCGCCGCGCTAACCGCAGTGCGGACGCGACCAGACCGGGCGCCGCTCGCCGCAGCGCTCATCGGACTCAACCCGGTGATCGTTGTGCACACGGTGGGCGGCGGCCATGTCGACGCGCTGATCGCCGCTCCGCTGGCAGGTGCTCTGGCGATTGCCGTGACACGTCCGCGCGCCGCATCGGTCCGAGCGATTGCCGTCACAGTGCTGCTGACGGTGGCATGTCTCGTCAAGGTGGTGATCGCGCCGGCGCTCGCTTTGTGGATGTGGTGGATCGTTCACACGGACCGCCGGGACCACCGCGCACGGGCCCTCATCGCGCACGTGGCCGTTATCGCGGGATCGACGCTCGCGTCGGTCACGCCGTTCGTGGCGGGGTGGCACACGCTCGCGCCGTTCGCGACCCTGGGCGGGGTGGAGGCGTGGGCCAGCCCGTCGCATCTCGTTGGGCGCGCAGCACAGACGATCGCCGGCTCGTTCGGCGGATCGAGTGCCGGGGCAGACGCAGCCCGAGGCGTCGAGGCCGCGTTCCTTGTGCTCTTCGTCGTCCTCGTGTTGCGCTTGGCCCGCCGGGCCCGCGACTCCGACTCGGCTCCCGCCGACGTCTGGGGGGTCGCGCTGTTGCTCCTCGCGTTGTCGCTGCCGTATCTCCTTCCCTGGTACGCGGCGTGGTTCGCCGCATTCCTCGGGCTTCTCGCGGACCAGGCGCTCCTTGTAGCGGGCGCGCTCGTGAGCGGCGTCCTCGCTCTCACGCTGATCCCCGCAGACCCCTTCTACGGATTAACCACGCCCGCCGTAATGAACGGGGTCCACTACGGAGCTGCATCGGTGCTCCTTGTCATTCTCGTGGTCGTAGCGTCTCGGGTCCTCGGCAACAGTCATCGTGCGGAACTGCTCTCGCGAGCGTCACGGATTGATGCCGCCGCTTCATAGGGTGAACCACAGATCGCGTCACGCTCGTTCTACGTGCTCGCTCGGTTCAAGACAGCGAGTTGGTGCCGTCTTAGGGTCGACGAAACGACGAGAGGAGTGTCCGTGCTCAGGCGAACTCTGGTGGTCGTGGTCGCGATCGCGGCCGCGGCACTCGCGACGACTGCTTCCGCGGGGAACGGGAACGGCGTCGTCGCGTCGGCAAGCGGTGGCTACGGCTTCAGTACTGGCGCCGTCGACGTCGGTCCGTTCACGTGGCATGTTCGGCTCCAAGCCGACGGCAGCGTGGAGGGCGGTTACGACTACACGCAAGTCAGCTTGAGCACCGGCGCTGCATTGACGGTGAAAGGCCCGCTCACGTGTGCGGTCATCATCGGAAACCACGTCTGGGTGGGCGGGATCATCGAGGACAGCTCGCGGGGCTCGCTGATCGGGCTGAACATGTGGTTCCAGGCGCAGGACAACGGCGAAGGCGCAAACGCTCCGCCTGATATGTCGACAACGATCGGCGCGGGTGGTCCCGGCACCGCACAGCAGTACTGCGACGATCATCCGCCGGCGCTCTTCCCGCACCTCATCGAGCGCGGGAACCTGCAAGTCAGGTCGTGACGACCTTGCGGTAGCGGCCTGGCGTGATTCCTGTTTGCTGCCGGAACGCCCGCGTGAAATGGCTCTGGTCGGCGAAACCGGCGCGAAGCGCGATCTCGGCGAGTGACGCTTCGTCCAGCGCAAGTTGCTCCGCGGCCCACTCGATTCTCAGCGCCCGTGCGTATTCGCCAACTGTCTGGCCGTATTCGCGTCTGAAGCAGCGCGCGAGGTGGGCCGGGTGTACGCCAACCGCAGCAGCGAGCTCGGTCAGCGAGCCCGGAACATCTGGCACACGTTCGTGGAGCAGGTCGCGCGCGCTACGCAGCCATGGCGCCCGCGTCGTACTCGCAGCGTCGCGACCTGCTGTGGCGATCAACTGCAGAACGAGCCCTTCGGCGGCGAGGCCCCAGCCCACGTCTCGGGTCTGGAGTTCGACCGCAATGCGCCGACCGACCGCCGACACGGCAATGCCCCGCGCGTAGCGAAGCCGATTCACGAGGTACGCGAGCGCGGGCTCGCGTCCGCGAATAGCGAGGACACGCGTCGCCGAGGGCCCGAACGCGGTCGTGTGAACGGCGCCGGGCGGGAGCGTTACCACGCTGTCACGTGTGAGTGTGCACGCCTCACGAGTAAACGTCTTCGCAAGCATGCCGTCGAGCACAATCGCGATGTAACCCTGATCGAACTCGAACGCGGGAATGTGGTGGCCAGCTGGGAACCTCATCAGCTCCACTTCCCACTCGCCGACAGCCGCGCGCGTTGCCTTCGCCCCTCCACGTTCGATCTCGACCTGGCTCGCCATGCCCCTTACGACGCGCACGGCGGCGTGCGGTTAGAGCGATCGCGCCGAACGAGCTACTGGTCCGGACTTCAGGACACGTCCTAGGGACTGTCCCTGGGACCTGTCCGGTTACGCGGGGCCGAGGCGCGGCGAGTTCGCCGACACGACGCGGCCCTTGCCTGCTTCCTTCGCGCGGTAGAGCGCGTCGTCCGCGCGCTGGAAGAACGCGACCGGATCGTCCTCCGCGCGCAACTCCGCGACTCCCGCGGAGAGGAAGAGCTTGCCGCCCTCGCCGAGCGGACGCGACGAGATCGCGTTCTGGATCCGGCGATACAGCTGGTCGGCGTCGTCGAGCGACGACTCCGGGAGGATGACCGCGAACTCGTCGCCGCCGACGCGGCACGCGATGTCCGCCGTCCGCACGACGTCGCGCACGCGTTCCGCGGCTTCCGCCAGCACCGTGTCTCCCGCCAGGTGGCCGATGCGGTCGTTGATCTCCTTGAAGTCGTCCAGGTCGAACACGATCAGGGACAGCTTGCGCTCGTACCGGTGCGCGCGAGAGCACTCGCGGGCCAGGGTCTCGTGGAAGTAGCGCCGGTTGTGCAGGCCGGTCAGCGCATCGAGGTCGGCGAGCTGGCGCGCCTCGCGGAAACGGCGCGCGTTTTCGATCGCGGGGCCGGCGCGTAGGGCAAGCGTCTCGAGCTGGCGCACCTCGTCGTCGGCGTACTCGTGCCCCTTCGTGCGCGTGAAGACGGTGAGATAGCCGAGCGTCGAGCTGTCGCCTGGAAGCGGGACCGCGAGGCCGGCATGAATGACGCCCTCGCCCGGGTTTGCCCCCCGTTCGAGCTCGGGATAGGTGTACGACATCGTGATCGAGCGCGCGAGCCGTCCATCCGGCGGGCCGGTGATTGCGTGGCGCTCCGCCTCCTCGACGGACAGGCCGAGCGTCGCGACGAGCGGCTTGCCGCCCTGGGAATCCGGCAGCATGACGAGCGCCGCTTCGGCGTCCTCGAGCGCCCCGGCTGCCTCGAGGGTCCGGGAGAGCACCTCGTCCAGGTCGATCGACCCGGCCAGCTCCCCGAAGATCCGGCTGCGGCGGCCCTCCTCCTCGGCCCGTTCGAGCGCCCCGGCCAGCTCGCGGCCGAGCTCGTCCATCCGGGCATTCAGGCTCGCGACGACCTCCGCAACCCGTTCATCGGTCGAGTTGTCCGCGCGCCGGCGGACGATGAGCAGGGCCACCAGGAGCACTACGAGAGCGCCAAGGCCCACACTGATCCCGATCAGAATGGTGGTCATTCGTTTGCCACAGGATTTGCCGCAGGAAAGGAAAAGCCCGCCGGCTCACTGTAGTGGCGTTCGGCCAGTCTCACTAGCTTTTGAAAGTAAGAAAATTCATCGACCGCGGGTACAACGAAAACGTTCGGCGAACCCTTCTGGTTCCGCTCCAGGAGCGGGATTTCGGGGTTTGCGGGCCTCCCCACCTTTCGCTACCATGCCTCGTCCGGTTGGTAGGGCCATCGGCCCCGCCGACCGTTGCTGTGTGAGAAGAGTCTTTCCAGGAGGTTCATGCCCACCGTCAACCAACTCGTCCGCAAGGGTCGCGCCCTCCAGAAGGGGAAGACGAAGACCCCTGCCCTCGGCGGAGCGCCGCAGAAGCGCGGCGTCTGCACTCGCGTGTTCACGCACACCCCGAAGAAGCCGAACTCGGCGCTTCGGAAGGTCGCGCGCGTCCGCCTGACGAACCAGATGGAGGTCACGACCTACATTCCGGGCGAGGGCCACAATCTCCAGGAGCACTCCGTCGTCCTCGTCCGAGGCGGCCGCGTCAAGGACCTGCCGGGCGTCCGGTACAAGGTCATCCGCGCGGCGCTGGACACGGCCGGAGTTAGCGACCGCAAGCAGGGCCGTTCCAAGTACGGCGCGAAAAAGGGTTCCTAATGCCGCGCCGTGCTGACGTCCAGGCCCGGCCGATCGAGCCGGATCCCGTTTACAACTCGCCTCTCGTGACGCAGGTGATCAACAAGGTGATGACCGCCGGCAAGAAGTCGACCGCCGAGCAGATCGTCTACAGCGCGCTCGAGCGAATCGGCGAGAAGACGGGCAAGCCGCCGGTCGAGGTGCTGGAGCAGGCGGTGAAGACCGTCACGCCCGTGCTCGAGGTGAAGAGCCGCCGCGTCGGCGGCGCGAACTACCAGGTGCCCGTCGAGGTGCCGCAGCGCCGCGCGCGCACGCTCGCGGTGCGCTGGCTGGTGGACTTCGCGCGCAGCCGCCGGGAGAAGGGCATGATCGAGAAGCTTTCCAACGAGATCCTGGACGCGCTGAACCAGCAGGGCGGCGCCTTCAAGCGCAAGGACGACGTCTACCGGATGGCGCAGGCCAACAAGGCCTTCGCGCACTACAGGTGGTAGCGGCCATGGCGATCGACACCAAGAGCGCCATCGCTCTCGACCGCGTCCGGAACATCGGGATCATGGCCCACATCGACGCGGGCAAGACGACGACGACCGAGCGGATCCTCTACTACACCGGCCGCACCCACAAGATGGGCGAGGTGCA
>CATPAS010000369.1 GCA_955652075.1 uncultured Gaiellaceae bacterium
ATACGGCTGCTCGACGAGGGCTACGGTGATTCCCTGCGAGGTCGCCGCCTCCGTAGCCGCCAGGAGATCCGGGGCATCAACACCTCCGCCCGCCCCGTGGCCGAGGCCGAGCGCCGCGTGCGGGTCCTCCACAGCGTGGAGGTGGGCCTGTGCAAGGCCGTGCGGAGTGTAGATCTCGATGAACGCCAAAACAATAAAAAAAAATGCCCAAGGGCCGAAAAAGGAGCTGCGGTCCGGCAGCGTGGATTTGCGAACATGTGTTCGTGTCGATCGAAACGACGATCCTGCACGCCGACGTCGATTCGTTCTATGCGTCGGTCGAGCAGCGAGATGATCCAGGCCTGCGGGGCCGGCCGGTGATCGTGGGCGCGGGAGTTGTGCTCGCGGCGAGCTACGAGGCCAAGGCGTACGGCGTTTGCACGGCGATGGGTGGAGCGCTGGCGCGGCGACTGTGCCCTCGGGCGATCGTCGTCGCGCCTCGCATGTCGGTCTACGCCGAGGCGAGCAAGGCGATCTATCGGGTGTTCGAAGACACGACACCGCTGGTCGAAGGGCTGTCGATCGATGAGGCGTTCCTCGATGTCCGCGGTTTGAGAAGGCTCTCGGGCAGTCCGGTCGAGATCGCCGCGCGCCTGCGGCGCGACATCCGTGACCGCGTCGGCCTGCCGATCACCGTCGGGGTCGCCAGGACGAAGTTCCTTGCGAAGGTGGCGAGCGGCGTCGCGAAGCCCGACGGTCTGCTCGTGGTGCCGGCCGAGCACGAGCTCGCGTTTCTCCATCCACTTCCCGTCGAACGGGTCTGGGGTGTCGGCGCCGTCACTGCCGGCAGGCTGCACCGGGTCGGGATCACGACCGTCGGCCAGGTCGCCCAGCTCTCGGAAGGCGCGCTGGTATCCATACTCGGGCGAGCATCCGGCCGCCACCTTCACGCACTCGCGCACAACCGCGATCCGCGGCCCGTGCAGGCACGACGCCGCCGTCGCTCGATCGGCTCGCAGTGCGCCCTCGGCCGCTCGCGCAGGTCGCCCGACGAAGTCGATGCGGTCCTCCTCAGCCTGGTCGACCGTGTCACGCGACGGATGCGTGCAGCGCACCGTGTCGGCCGCACGGTCGTTCTTCGTCTCCGCTTCGACGACTTCTCGCGCGCTACGCGCTCGTTCACGCTCAAGCGGGCGACGGCCGAGACTCAGGCGATCCTCGACACCTCGAGGGGGTTGCTGGCGACGGCCATCCCGATGATCGAGCGCCGAGGTCTCACCCTCGTCGGTGTAGCGGTCGGAAACCTGGAGAACGACTGCCCCGCGCAGCTCACGTTTCCGTTCCGTGGTGACAACGCCGCCGCTCTCGATGCCGCGGTCGACGAGATCCGGAACCGATTCGGATTGGCTGCGATCACACGTGCCGTCCTGCTCGGTCGCAATCCGGGACTGACGGTGCCGCTGCTCCCGGATTGACGGCGACCGCCGCCCAGGACCTACAGGAGCGGACGTATCATCGACAGTCGTGCCGGACCTCGCAGCGCTGAAGAGCGCGGCGCGCGCCGCGATCGTCATACCTTCGGTCTTCGCGTTCGCGGACAAGGTGATCGGACAGCCGCAGACATCGATCTTCGCGGCCTTCGGATCGTTCGCGCTGCTCGTACTGGTCGAGTTCGCGGGCCCGCCGCGGGCTCGCTTCCTCGCGTACCTCGGGCTGGGGTGCGTCGGGACCCTGTTCATCACGCTCGGGACGCTCTGCTCGCGAAACCCGTGGCTCGGCGCGGGCGCGATGGCAGCCGTCGGCTTCGGCACGCTCTTCTCGGGCGTCGTCAGCGGCTACTTCGCTGCGGCCGCGACCGGAGCGATCCTCACGTTCGTGCTACCGGTGACGATCCCGGCGCCGAACTCCGCGATTCCGGACCGCCTAGAAGGCTGGGGCCTCGCGGTCGGCGCGGGGATCTGCGCGGTCATGCTCTTCTGGCCCCCTCGTCGGCGCGGCGACCTTCAGCGCGAGGCCGCCGGCGCTTTGCGCGCCGTAGCGGACCTCCTGGACGCGGGCCAGGAACCGTGGGCCGAACGCGCGCGCCTCGCACGAGAGTCGGTCGACGCTTTGGGTCGGCGCCTCCTCGGCACCCAGCACCGCCCCACAGGTCCCACCGGACCGACAGCCGCGCTTGCCTCGCTTCCCGACGAGCTCGACTGGCTCCTCTCTTTCCTCGCACCGTCGGCCGAGCAGCAGCTCGAGCTCGCCTGCGCGGAGGATGCGGAAGCGATGACGGCGGCCGCTGCCGTGCTGCGCGCGAGCGCGGAAGGACTCGAAGGACGTGACGGACGACCCGACTTCGCACGGCTCGACGCAGCGCGAGACGCCGTCGCGCGCGCACTCGTGCGACGCCTGCCGGAGCTGCCGACCGACACCTCCGCGGGCGTGGTCCCGGAGGCGCTCGAGCCGCCGTTCCGGATCCGGGCCGTAACCTACTCCGCTCGTCAAGTTGCGGGCTACGCACTGCTTGCGACCGGGAGGGACGTACCCGAGCTCGACCACGGCGACGTCGCGCAGCCGTTGCCGACACGTGCGACCCTCGATGCGACCGAGAAGCTCGCAATCGAGCACGCCACCGCCGGCTCGGTGTGGTTCCAGAACAGCGTCCGCGGCGCTGCCGGGCTCGCGGTCGCCGTCTATATCGCCCAGCGGACGGGCCTCCAGCACGGATTCTGGGTCGTGCTCGGGACGCTCTCGGTGCTGCGGTCGAACGCGCTCGGAACCGGCTGGTCCATTCTCAGCGCCCTCGCGGGGACCGCGGTCGGAATCGTCGTCGGCGCGCTGCTTGTGATTGGCATCGGGACTCACGAGGCGGTTCTGTGGGGCGTGCTGCCGGTCGCGGTGCTGCTCGCCGCCTACGCACCGCGAGCGATCTCGTTCGCTGCGGGCCAAGCGGGCTTCACCGTTGTCCTGTTCGTGCTCTTCAACCTCATCCAGCCCGTCGGCTGGAGGGTAGGGCTCGTCCGCGTCGAGGACGTCGCCATCGGCTTCGCGATCAGTCTCGGGGTCGGTCTCCTGTTCTGGCCGCGCGGTGCGGGTGCACTCTTGCGCGAC
>CATPAS010000370.1 GCA_955652075.1 uncultured Gaiellaceae bacterium
CGCCGAGATGTGGCCGAAGATCGGCGCAACGTCGCGATCGGAGTAGAGCATCACGGACACCACGACGAAGGTCAGTGCGAATCCCGCCGCGGCCACGTGCGACCGTGGCCGGATCGCGCGGGCAAACGGGAAGATCGCGCACACGACCAGCGTCCAGCCCATCAGGTGATGGAGGAAGGATGAGCGCTGGAACAACCAGGCGTTCTGCTCGTGGACCAGGAGGGCTGTGCCCGAGACGAGGAACCCCGCCGTCATTGCAAGTCGCCACCATTGGCTGTGCAGCTTGCCGCGCACGAGCCCGAGCTCTACGGCGCCTGCAATCATCAGCATTTCCGCCCATGCCCCATGCGCGAGCATGTGGATCGTCGAGTTGGTGTAGAAGGTCATCACCGGCCACATGAGGATGCCGAGCGCAAAAGCGAGCCCGGGCCACAGGTACGCGCGCCACGGCCGCCGCCGCCACACAGCTGTTTCCACGATCGCCTCGCCGAGCAGGCAGAGGCCGAGCAGCAGGAATCCCGTCGCGAACAGCCAGTGAACATGCTCACTGGGTGGCTGCATGCTCTTCCTCCAGGTCCTCCAGCAGGCCGGGCACGACGACGAAGTGGAAGAAGAGCGCCGCGGCGATCACAAGAAGAGGCGGCTCGACGAAGAGCCACCAGAAGCCCTGGCCCTTCGGATGGAGCAAGGTGATCCGGTATGGCTGGACGAGCGCCCAGATGACGCCGCCGAGCGCGGTTGCCGGCCCGACGGCGGACACGATCCGCGCGCGTGTCGTCGCTCGTTGTAAGGGTGTTTCGAGTTCGGTGACGAGCTCCGCGTTCACGACGTCCTCCTCCCGTGGTCGAGGTCAGTGCACACGAACCTGGCGGACGCCGAAAAGCGCCCCAGGTCTAGGCGGGCGCCGGAGGAGGCCTGACTTCGAACGCGAGCCCGAACAGGCTGCGCGGAGTGACGAGCTCGCCGACCGTCGGGCGAGGAGCAGGAAGGGTCGCGCCCAGGAGACGGGACGCACGGCCTGCCGTGTCGCGGGCATAGCTCTCGTAGTCCGAGAGCCAGTTTTCGACCGCGCGGTAGACGAGGGCAACGACGACGGAGAGAACCGCGAAGACCGGCAGCGCCGCGGTGTGCAGCCAGGGAGCGAGCAGTCGCCAGCGGCCGGCAGAGATTCCCTCCGCGTCGACCTGCAACAGATAGATGAGCGAGGTGACGAAGAAGGACCCGAGCCAGAGCCGCGGCGAGAGCTCAATTCGAACGCGCAGCGCGCACCTCGCGGCCGGCAACCCGCGCGCAGCGAGCAATCGGCGCGCGGCGCACGCAACCGTGCGGGCTTTGACGAAACGCCACGCGACACGCGCCAGCATCAAGGCGACGGCGACCTTCACGACGGCGAGCAGGATCGGGTAGTACTGGGCGCCGGAGTACGGCGTCTCGACATGGCGGCCGAAGTCGAGCCGTTGCGCCAGGCTACGACCGGTGAGCTCAGCTATGAGCGCAAGCAGAAGAAGCGCGAGCCGCGCGAGACCACGTTGGTGACGCCGTGCACGCTCCATCCTCACCGATAGTCTGCGCCACCCGGCGCATTCACCGCAACTGGGCTAGGAACTCCCCGGTTACGCGACTATGGTCAGCATCCACTCGTTGCTGCAGCGATCCTCGAAGGCGACGAGGAAGATCCGCTGATACTGGCCGAGGCAGAGGGAACCTTCGCTGAAGGGGATCTGCTCCGTCCGAGGGCCGAGCAGGATCGAGACCAGTCGCGCCCGCTCGTCCGCCTCGAGGGGAATGAGTCGCTCCAGCAGGGACTCGAGATCCGAGAAGAAGCCGGTCTCCCGTTCCTGCACGCGGATCAGTGACGGGTCGCCGTTCGGCGAGACGAACGCGATGCCGCTGCCTCCGGTCTGCGCGACCTCACGCCGAACGTCGTTCGTGATGTCGAGCACAGTCAGGTTCGGCAGGGCAGCCGCGATCGAGACGGGGATCTCGACGGAAGTCACGCGGACGCAACCTCTCGCGGCAGACGGAAATGCACGTCCTCACGCGCCACGGTGATCTCGACGACCTCCCCGTAGCCCAGCGCAGCGAGTCGCTCGATGGTCGCATCGACGAGCTCGCCGGGAGTGGACGCACCGGCCGTCAGCCCGATCACCTCGTGTCCGGAGACCGCGTCGTCGTCGAGCTCGCTCTCTCCGTCGATCAGCTCCGCCTCGGCCCCGGCAATACGCGCGACCTCGACGAGCCGCTGAGCGTTCGAGCTCGTCTGCGAGCCGATCACGAGAATGAGCGTCGCCTCCTCGGCGAGCCGCTTGACGGCGTCTTGGCGGTTCTGCGTGGCGTAGCAGATGTCATCCGCGCCCGGACGGGTGAGCGTGCCGAAGCGTTGCTCGAGCGCATCCACCGTCGCGCGCACGTCGTCGAGCGACAGCGTCGTCTGGCTGATCACGGCGACGGGCCTGCCGTCCGACTCGAGCCGTGCAGCGGCCTCGGGCGACTCGACGACCACCGTCGAATCCGGCCGCTCGCCACGCGTGCCGATCACCTCGACGTGATCGGCGTGACCGACGAGCGCGACGAGGTGTCCCGTGTCGGCGTAGCGGCGCGCCTCCGCATGGACCTTGGAGACAAGCGGGCAGACGGCGTCTACGACACGCAGACCGCGCTTCTCGCAGTTCTCGCGCACCGCGGGCGCGACGCCGTGCGCGGACAGCACGCAGATCTCACCCGCCGGAATCTCGTCCTCGTCGTCGACGAACACCGCACCAAGACGCTCGAGACGGCGGACGACATGGTCGTTGTGCACGATCTGGTGCCTGACGTAGATCGGTGGGCCGTGCTCGGAGAGCAACCGTTCGACGATCTCGATCGCACGGTCGACACCCGCGCAAAATGAACGCGGTGCAGCGAGCAGCACGCGCCGGCTCATGCGATCGCCTCGAGTCCCTTGAGCGCACGCCGGGCACCGACCGCTGCGCGCAGAGTCACGAGCGGCTCCCGCGCGAAGCCGCGCAAGAACCCCAGATAGTCGACCTCGCCGTCCGCGGTCGCTCCTTCGGCGACCCCGCCGAGCCTACGACTCGGCGTGTCGCTGATCGCGCGCAGGCAGCCGACGAGGCGTCCGCTCCGCGCGAGTGCGCCCGATTCCATGTCAACTGCGTCCGCCCCCGTCCGCGCGTGCAGCCGCGCACGCTCGGCCGGATCGTCGACGATGCGGCTCGCGCCGAGGATCGTCCCCGTGCGTGCGGGCGAAGCTCCGAGCGGCTTGCCCTCCCAGAGAACCGCGCCCGACTCGTCGACGACACGCGTTGCGTCGATGACGGTGCCGACCGGCAGCTCGCCCGAGAGCGCGCCCGCGATCCCGAAAGAGACCAGCCGTCCCTCGGGCACACCCTTCGACGCCCCGAGGCCTACCACCGCCGTCTGCCCCAACCGTCGCGCGATGCGCTCCTCGACGGTCATGGCGCACGCGAACGTCAGCCCGTCAGCGTCCAAGCCATGCTCCTCGCGCTCTCCCTGACGGACCCGGCGGCCTCGTACGCGGCCGAGGGCTCGAAACCGGAATGGATCGCACAGTGCTCACACCGAGGATCGTTACCCGGACCGTAGTCCTCCCACTCCATCCCTTCGAGGAGCGCGTCGTAGGTCGGGAAGATCCCGTCGGTGAGCAGGTAGCACGGCCCTTTCCAGCCGTACGGATTACGAGTGATCGAGCCCCACGGCGCGCACTTGAGCTTCCGCTCGCCGGTGAGGAACTCCTGGTAGATGGGTGTCGCGAGCCAGCGGTAGCCGCGCTCGCGGGCGACGGTGCGGATGACCCGGAACTTCTCCTCGTGCTCGGCGCGGGTCATCGTCAGCGCCGGATCGATCTGGGAGTACTGGTAGCCCGGAGCGATGAGCATGCCGTCGATGCCGACGTCGTCGGTGAGGTAGCCCATCATCTCGATCACGTCCTCGATCGACGTCTCCTTGAAGATGGTCGTGTTCGTGGCGACGCGGAAGCCGGCCTCGCGCGCCTTCCTGATCGCGCCGACGGCGACGTCCCACAGGCCCGGGTAGTCGCAGATGTAGTCGTGGATCTCACGCATCCCGTCGAGATGGACGACGAACGTCAGTTTGTAGCTCGGCTCGAAGACGTCCAGGTACTGCTCGAGCCGCAGCGCGTTCGTACACAGATCGATGTTCTTCCCGAGATCGAGCATGCCGGCAACCACGTCCTCGATCCCCTTGTAGACGAGCGGCTCGCCTCCACAGATGGACACCACGGGCGCAGGGCATTGCACGCCGGCGTCGATGCACTCCTCGACGCTGATCCGTGCCTTGTTCGACTCGTACTCGCGGATCTTCCCGCAGCCGATGCACGCGATGTTGCACGCGAGGGTCGGCTCGAGCATGAGGACGAGCGGATAGCGCGCGCCCTTGCGCTGCTGGCTGGCCACGTAGCGGCCGATCTGGACGGTTGAGCGGAGCGGGAACTTCATCCGTTGACCCTTTCTCTCAGGCGCCCGAGCGCGAGGAGCGGAAACGTAAGCCGGTAGAGGTGATAGCCGATCATGAAATCGAGTGGAAAACCAGTGCCCGTGTACTGCTGCTCGTCCCAACCCCCGTCCGAGCCCTGAGTCTGGCAAAGATACTCGGCTGCGCGTCGCGTAGACAAGCCCTTCTCGGCCCCGCCGGCCACGTAGGCCAGGAGTGCCCACGCCGTCTGCGAGGGGGTCGCTGCGCCGCGGCCGCGACGCCTGGGATCGCTGTAGGAAACGATGTCATCCCCAAAGGCACCGCTGGGTTGCTGAACGGAGTCGAGCCACGCGAGCGAGCGCCGGATGGCCGGATGCCCGGGAGGGACGCCGCAGGCCTCGAGTGCGGGCACCGCGGCACCTGTGCCGTACAGGTGGTTCACGCCCCAGCGGCCGAACCAGGAGCCGTCCGGCTCCTGCTCCGCCAGTAGCCAGTCGAGACCTGCTGCGAGTGACGAGTCGTAGCCCGACTCGTGGCCGAGCGCCTCGAGTGCATGGGCTGTCACGTCGGCACTCGGCTCGTCCGTGACCTTGCCGAAGTCGCAGATCGGGAGCTTGTAGAGCCACAACGCCTCGTTGTCGGCGTCGAAGGCCCCCCAGCCGCCGTTCCGCGACTGCATTCCGACCATCCAGTCGAGCCCGCGCCGAACGGCGTCGTCGC
>CATPAS010000371.1 GCA_955652075.1 uncultured Gaiellaceae bacterium
GCGTTGACCAGGCTGGTGACGTAGGTCTGTCCGGCCGAGACCAGCCCCGGCGGATGCTCGCTCACCGGTCCGGACGGGACCACCCAGGACACGGCGGGCAGCGTGCCGGCCTTGGCCGAGGCGTAGAAGTTGTCGACGGTCTGGATGTTGCCCACCTGGCCGTCCTGGCGCACCGTGTCGAAGTTGGGGAGCGGGTTCCAGATTCCGGGCGTCTTGGCGTTCTGGGCCGGGGCCGCACAACTGACGGCGGCGTCGTTCTCGCAGTCCGGCTCGGTGCCGGTGAACACGTAGTAGCGCCAGCTGACGCGATTCCTGTGCAGCAGGTACGTGAGGTCGGTCCAGGCGTAGTCGGGTGCGACCGGCGCCTGCGGAGAGCCTGGATTCTGGAGTGCGTTCACGCAGCTCATCGGGTCGCCGCGACGTGAACAGTGCGCCGACCACTCCGAGACCATGAACAGGTGAGCGGGCAGGCTCCACGACGCGTTCGGCTCGAACATGTGGTCCTGCAGCACGAAGTTGTGAGCGTAGGCCCAGTAGTTCGGGATGTCGCGCCCGTCGTGGTATCCCATCACGTCGGGATTGGACGACCGCTGCGAGCAGATCGGATCGTTCGGATTCTTCTTACAACCCTGCCGCCGCCCACCCTCTGCCTGAGCGATGAACCCGTCCATCTTGCCGCCGTTCACGTCCGCGATCGCGTTGGTCTGGCCGTGAGGGCCGCCCGCGTTCAGATCGTGCGTGTCGTGGTACGGCTTCTGACACCCGCCGTTGACCGGATCGGGAACGCAGACCGCGAAGTCCCCGTTCGCCGTGCGCGGAAAACCGTCGGCTCCGGGGTACGTTCCGAAGTAGTGATCGAAGGAGCGGTTCTCCTGCATGATCACGATGATGTGCTTGATCTTGTGGATGCCTGCCGGCGCCTTGGCCGGCTTGCGTTGCGTTCCGGCGTCGGTCGAGCGCGCCGAGAAGGCAACGAGCGCGGCGATGGCCGCTGCACAGAGGCCGGCGGCTAGAAGCGACTTTCGCATGACCCTCCTTGGGTCGATCAGTCGCGTTGTAGCGCCCGCCCTTTAGGTTGCCGTAAAGACGGCGTAAGAGGTTCGGAACTCGTACGGAACCCGTACGATCGGCCCGTGGATGCCGAGGCTGCGGCACGAGCATGGGTCGACGCCTGGGACCGCGCGTGGCGGGCAAAGGACGAGACCGCACTTGCGCCGGTCTACGCCGACGATGTCGTCTACCGCTCTCATCCGGACCGCGACCCCCAACCACCACTCGACTACGCGCGCGCAGCGTTCGCGGACGAAGGCGACGACCTCGAGCTCTGGTGGGGCGAGCCGCTCGTCTCCGGCGCTCGCGCCGCCGTCGAATGGTGGGCGGCGCTGACGGAGAGCGGCGAGGTGGTAACTCTCGCCGGCACCTCCTGGCTCACGTTCGAGGACGACGGCCGCGTTGTCGAGCAGCACGACTACTGGACGATCACGCCCGGCCGCGCAGCTCCCTGGAAAGGCTGGACCCCTAACTTAGGGGAGTGACGTAAACCTTCCGCTCCCGCGGCCCGTCGAACTCGCAGAAGAAGATTCCCTGCCACTTCCCGAGTGCGAGCTTGCCGCCGTCGAGCGGAATGAGGATCTGCGGGCTCATCAGCGACGCACGGATGTGCGACGGCGCGTTCGGCCCGTCCGGGTCCTCGACGTGCTTCCAGTCCCAGGCGTCGTCGACGACCTTCTCCAGCGCCGCTTCGAGGTCCCGGGCGACCGCGGGATCGGCGCCCTCGTTGATCGTCACCCCGGCCGTGGTGTGAGGGACGTAGACGAGTGCGGCGGCTGCGCCGTTGAGTGCGCCGAGCGCATCCTGCACCTGCTGGGTGATGTCGACGAGCTGGGTGCGGCGCTCGGTCCGGAGATGGATCTCTTGCACTGCTTACATATCCTACGAGACGATGCCTCCTGCCCCGCCCTCTGACCGGGAACTGGACGCCTACCGTGAACAGGCGGACCGGTTCATCGCCGAGCTCGACGAGGAGTTCTACCTCCATTACGCCGGGCTGAAGGAAACCTTCGACCTGGCGCCGATCTACGAGCGCCACAAGAATCTGACGGAGCTCGACCAGGTCAAGTCCATCGGCCTGGCCGTGAACGGCGGTACGCGGGTGCGCGAGCTGTGGCGGTTCGCGTGCGAGGGCTATTTCGGCGAGCTCACGCGGGACCACGCCGAAAAGCTCGCCGAGCTTGAGTCCGAGCTCGCGGTGTCCGTCGGCGGCGAGGAGATTCCCTACCGGATGGTCCGCCCGGCCCTCGCCAACGAGCCGGATCGCGACAAGCGCCGCGAGCTCGACGCGCGCGCGAACGATCTGCTCGACGAGCAGATGAACCCTCTCCACCTCGATGCCGCTCGGACGGTGCAGCGAGGGACCCACGACCTCGAGTTCGCGAACTACCTCGAGCTCTACCGCAAGGCCCTGCCGCCCTCTGCAATCGACGACCTCGCGGCGCAGTGCCGCACGTTCCTCGACTCGACGGAAACGCTCTATGAGGAATGGGCGGACAAGCTGTTCCGCGCGCGAGTCGGCGTCTCGCTCTCCGAGGCAGAGCGCTGGGACGTGCCGCGGCTCTTCCGCGCGCCCGAGTGGGATCCGATGTTCCCCGCGGACAAGATGGTTCCCGCGCTCGAGGGCACGCTCGAGGACCTGGGGATCGATCTGAGCTCGCAGGAGAACGTGACGCTCGACCTCGAGGAGCGGCCGAACAAGAGCCCGCGCGCCTTCTGTGCGCCGATCGAGGTGCCCGACCGGGTCGTTCTCGTCATCCAGCCGATCGGCGGCCCGGATGACTGGCGCGCGCTCTTCCACGAAGGCGGACACACCGAGCACTTCGCCCACACGTCGCGCGATCTCTCGATGGAGGAGAAGCGCCTCGGCGACAACGCGGTCACCGAGGGCTGGGCGATGCTGCTCCAGCACCTGACGGACGAGCCCGAGTGGCTGACGCGCCGACTCACCTTTCCGCGCCCGAATGAGTACGCAGTCGAAGGCGCGACCGGACTCTTGTACTTCGTCCGCCGCTATGCCGCGAAGATCCTGTACGAGATCGAGTTCCACGCCGCCGAGGACGTCACGACGATGCGCGGCCGCTACGCAGAGCTGCTGTCCGACGCCTTGAAGATCGACGTCACGCCCACGAACTACCTCGCCGACATCGACTCCGGCTTCTACGTGTCGTCCTACCTGCGCTCGTGGGCGTTCGAGGCGCAGCTGCGTGCGTACCTGAAGGAGAAATTCGGCTCGAAGTGGTTCGCGACCCGCGAGGCCGGCTCCCTGCTACGCGAGCTCTGGGGCGAGGGTCAGAAGATGCGGGCCGAGGAGATGCTGAAGGAGGTCACCGGGTCGACCCTGGAGATGGAGGCCGTCGCCGAGCGAGTCAAAGAGGTTCTCCGTTGAACGGCGCTTCGCGCTGAACGCGCGCGGGCGGAGCCCGCGCACTCTCATGACGCGGTCCGCCAGGATGCATAAGCTTTATGCATGGCCAGAGCTCGAGTCTTGATCGCAGGCGCGGCGGGCCGCGACTTCCACAACTTCAACCTCGTCTACCGCGACAGTCCGGCGCACGAGGTGGTCGCGTTCACGGCGACGCAGATTCCGAACATCGACGGTCGCCGTTACCCCGCTGAGCTGGCGGGGTCGTTGTATCCCGAGGGGATTCCGATCCTGCCGGAGTCGGCGCTCGAGGAACTCGTCCGCGAGCACGAGATCGACGTGGTCGTGTTCGCCTACTCGGACGTCACGCACGAGCACGTCATGCACATCGGCTCGCGCGCGCTCGCCGCCGGCGCCTCGTACGAGCTGATCGCACCTCGGCAGACGATGCTCGCTTCGTCGAAGCCGACGGTGGCGATCTGCGCGGTCCGCACGGGCTCGGGCAAGAGCCAAACCACGCGACGCGTCGCCGGACTGCTCCGCGACGCCGGGAAGCGAGTGGCCGTGCTGCGCCATCCGATGCCGTACGGGGATCTGGCCAAGCAGGCCGTGCAACGCTTCGAGCGTTACGAGGATCTGGAGGCGGCGGACGCGACAATCGAGGAGCGCGAGGAGTACGAGCCGCATCTCGCCGAAGGCAACCTCGTCTTCGCCGGGATCGATTACGAGCGCATCCTGCGGGCTGCTGAACGGGAAGCGGACGTCATCCTCTGGGACGGCGGCAACAACGACACGCCGTTCATCAAGCCCGACCTCCACATCGTCGTCGTCGATCCGCACCGGCCGGGACACGAGCTCCGGTACCACCCCGGCGAGACGAACCTCCGCATGGCTGACGTCTGCGTGGTGAACAAGATGGACAGCGCGACCCAGGACGGCATCGACGCCGTCCTGAGCTCGATCCACGAGAACGCGAAAGACGCACGGATCGTGCTGGCCGCGTCGCCCTTCCACGTCGAAGGCGACACGGAGAAGATCAGGGGCAAACGCGTGCTCGCCGTCGAGGACGGCCCAACCCTCACGCACGGCGAGATGACGTATGGCGCCGCTGTGCTCGCCGCGAAGCAGTACGGCGCCGCCGAGCTCGTCGACCCACGCTCGTGCGCGGTCGGCTCCATCGCCGAGACGTTCGCGCAGTAC
>CATPAS010000372.1 GCA_955652075.1 uncultured Gaiellaceae bacterium
GAACCACATCTCGAACATCCTCATGAAGCTGCAGATCGACAACCGCATCCAGGCCGCCGTTTACGCGGTTCGAAGCGGAATCGTCTAGTAGACGCTCGACCTGACCTCGTCCGCGCGGCTACGCAGCGAGGAAAGAAGCCCGCGAAGGTTCGTGAGGTCGCTGTCGGCTGCGGACAGCCGCTGGCCGAGCCGGGTGAGCTCGGAGTGCTCGACCTCGTGCGACTTGCCCCCGAGCTTCGCCGCGACCTCGGCGATCGTGCGCTCGAGCAGCCAGCGCTCGGCCTCCAGCGCGAGCGCTCTCGCATACCCGGCTGTGAGCGTGTGCTCGATGGCGTCGATGGTCGGAGCATCCTCGCCGTCCGGCGGAGCGTCGAGCAGGGAGCGGATCTCGTCGTGGATCATGAGGCGGATGGCCGTCGATCTCGATTTTCCGAGATCCGGACAAGTATCGAGCGTCGGGCCATCAACGCACATGGGCCGCCCGGACTATCTTCCGCCCTGCAAAGGCCCATCTTCTTGACTAGATTCGATCAGGCTCGAAAAATGGATTCCGCGTGAGTCGCCGTCTTCTCGCAGCCGTCTTCTCGCTGGTCGCCCTCGCGGCGCCGGCGGCGACCCCAGCGGGGCCGACCCAGGACTCGCAGCTCCAGCGCCGGCTGGCGCGAGCGCTCCACGTCCCTCACGTCGCCCCTGCGCAGTCGGCGGCCGTCGCTCTCGATCTCGCTTCCGGCACCGTGCTCTTCGAGCAGAACCCCGACCGGCCACTGGCGCCGGCGTCGAACGAGAAGCTGCCGCTGACCTACGCGGCCCTCGTGCGGCTCGGTCCCGCGTTCCGGATCGAGACCGACGTGCTCGGCGAGGGCGAACAGGACGGAACGCAGTGGACCGGTGCGCTGGTCCTCAAGGGCAACGGCGATCCGACACTGTCCAGCGCCGACTTGCGTGCGCTCGCGCTACAGGTGAAATCCATGGGGATTCGGAGCGTGGCGGGAGGGGTGATCGGCGACGAGAGCGCGTATGACGCGCGGCGCATCGTCGCCGGCTGGAAGCCGAGCTTCTTCATCGACGAGTCTCCCCCGCTCTCGGCCCTCGTCGTCGACCGCGCTCGCGCCGGCGGCGTCGTCACTCGCACGCCGGCCCTTGCAGCTGCAACGGCTTTCCGTGACGCGCTGCGGAAGGCGGGCATCGCCGTCGACGGTCCCGTCCGATCCGCGCCGGCCGACGAGTGGTCGCAGCTACTCGCCAGCGTCTCCTCGCCGACGCTCGCGGCGATGGTGCGCTTCATGGATCGCGAGAGCGACAACTTCACCGCGGAGATGCTGCTGAAGCAACTCGGGCTCAGCGAGCTCGGGCGCGGCACGAGCGCCGCAGGAGCGTCCGTGGTCACGCAGACGCTTGCCGACGCCGGCGTGCCGATGACGGGCGTGCGCATCGTCGACGGCTCGGGCCTTTCGCTGCTCGACCGACTGACGACCAGTGCACTGGGAGGCCTCTTGAAGATCGCCTGGGCGGACCCGGCCGTCCACCCGGCGCTACTCGCGGCCCTGCCGGTGGCGGGCGTGAACGGGACGCTGGAACACCGTCTGCTCAAGCCGCCGGCGCGAGGGCGGGTCCTGGCGAAGACCGGCACGACAGACATCGCGTCGTCGCTGTCCGGCTACGCCGGCGACCGCTATGCGTTCGCGGTCGTGCAGAACGGCTATCCGATCTCCGACTGGTGGGCACGGCGCGCGCAGGACCGCTTCGCGCAAATCCTGGCCGGCTCCTAGCCGGAGACGTCACGCCCGCAGGAGCTCGATCAGATCCGCTTCGGTCAGAAGCGGGACTTCGGCCTTCCGTGCCTTCGTCAGCTTCGAGTTGCCCGGCTCCTCGCCGACGATCAGCCCCGTCGTCTTGCCGGAGACGGAGCTCACGATCTTTGCACCCTTCGCCTCCAGCGCTTCTGCCGCCTCGTCGCGCGTGAAGCCTTCCAGCGTTCCCGTGATCACATACGTGTTCCCGGTTAGTGGTCCCTCCACCGGCTTGAGCTCGTCGCCGATCTCGAAGCGCAGGCCGAGCGAGCGCAGCTCGTCCACGAGCGCGCGGTTCGCCTCGTCCGCAAACCATTCGGCAATCGCCTCCGCCCGTTCCGGGCCGATGCCTTCCACCTCGAGGATGTCCTCCTGGCTCGCCGCCATGAGGCGGTCGACGGTCTCGAAGTGCCGCGCAAGATTCTGGGCGGTCACCCAGCCGACATCCGGGATGTTCAGCCCGAACAGGACGCGATGGAACGGCACTTGCTTCGACGCTTCGATCGACTCGATCGCACTCGTGGCGGAGATCTCCCCGTAACCCTCGAGCTCCATCAGCTGCTCCTTCGTCACCCTGTAGAGCTCCGGCAACGAGCGCACGAGGCCGAGATCCCACAAACGGCGCACGGATTGCTCGCCGACACCCTCGATGTCCGCAGCCGCCTGCACCCAGTTGATCAGTGACTCGAGCCCGCGCGACGGACAGGCACGGTTCGGGCAGCGGTGCATCGCCTCGCCCTCGGGCTTGACGATGTCCGCGCCGCAGAGCGGGCACTTCTTCGGCATCTTGAACGGCTTCGTTCCCTTCGCATGCGGCAGCACCGGCCCGACCACTTGAGGGATCACGTCGCCGGCACGCTGGACGATCACGTTGTCGCCCTCGCGGATGTCCTTGCGGTTGATGTCCTCCTCGTTGTGGAGCGTCGCCTGGGACACGGTGACGCCGCCGACCTCGACCGGCTCGAGCTGCGCCCACGGATTCAGTGCGCCGGTGCGGCCGACCCGGATGTGGATCTTGTTCAGCTTCGTTTCCGCCGTCATCGGCGCCCACTTGAAAGCACGCGCCCAGCGTGGACGGTCGTGCAATGCCCCGAGCCGGCGCTGCTGGTCGAAGGAATCGACCTTGATCACGATTCCGTCGATCTCGTAGTCGAGCTCGATGCGCCGCTTCTCCCAGTCGCGGCAGGCCGCGGCAACAGACTCGACGGTCTCGTGCCGCTCCGCGTACGGGTTCGTGCGGAAACCGTGCGCGCGCAGCCACTCCAGCGACTCCCAGTGACCGTTCGCCGGAAGGCCCTCACGCCGGCCGAGCCCGTGGACCCAGATCGACAGGGGCCGCTCGGCCGTGATCGTGGAGTCTTTGAGCCGCAGCGAGCCCGCTGCTGCGTTGCGTGGGTTCGGCGTCGGCTTCTTGCCTTCGGCGACGAGACGTTCGTTCAGCTCGTTGAAGCCGCTGAGCGGGAGGTAGACCTCGCCGCGCACTTCGAGCAGAGCCGGCGGCGTCTCTCCCTCGGCGAGCTGCATGCGCATCGAGATCGCCTTGATCGTGCGCACGTTCGGCGTCAC
>CATPAS010000373.1 GCA_955652075.1 uncultured Gaiellaceae bacterium
GCGCCCCCGAATGCGGCGGCCGGGGCGGCGAAGAACAGGAGCGTGGCGACGAGAAGAGGCTTCATGGCGACGGCGGCCCACTGTCCAGGGTGCCTGTACTCGGCTTCGGCCTCAAGTCCGCACGCCCTTCCCTGATAGAATCCTTACGAGTTGAAGAGCGCCTGTTTGCGGGGACTTTTGCTGGTCGGGGCGCTCCTCGCCTTTGCTTCTTCGGCTGCGGCGGCCACCCCACGCGTGCTGGCGATTCACTTCGACTCGGAAGTGAATCCCGTCACCCAGAACTACCTCTGCGACAACCTCAGCCGCGCCGCGAAGGACGGCTACGCCGCAGCAGTGATCGTTCTCGACACGCCCGGAGGGCTGCTGCAGTCGAAGGACAAGATCGTCCTCTGCGAGCTGAACGCAAAGCTGCCGGTGCTGGTGTGGGTCGGGCCGAACGGCGCCACTGCGGGCTCCGCAGGCGTCTGGATCGCGCAGGCGGCCGACTACCTGGGCATGGCGCCGCAGACGAACATCGGCTCTTCGACCCCGATCGACTCGAGCGGGGGCAACATCGGCTCCGATCTCCGGCGCAAGCTGATCAACCACGAGGCCGCCACACTGCGGGCCCTCGCGCAGAGCCACGGCCGCAATGTCCAGTGGGCAGATCGCGCCGTGCGCGTGGCCACGAACGCGACCGCGACCGAGGCGTTGCAGATGCACGTCATCGACGCTGTCGCGCCGACCCTGCCGTCCCTGCTCCAGCAGGCAGACGGCGTGAAGACGAAGCCACGTGGCTACACGCTCCACCTCGCCGGCGCACAGATTCACCACGTGCACCTCGGCTTCTTCACGCGGATCCTCAACACGCTGATCGACCCGAACATCCTCCCGCTGCTCTTCCTGGCGGGCCTCGCCGGGATCGGCTTCGAGATCTTTCATCCGGGCGTCGTCCTGCCCGGTGCGCTCGGCGCCGTCGCGCTCGTCACCGCACTCTTCGGCTTCTCGGTTCTACCCATCAGCTGGGGCGGCCTCCTCTTGATGCTCCTCGGAGTCGGGCTCCTCGTCGCCGACGTTCACGTGACGTCGCACGGCGCGCTCACGGTGGCGGGACTGATCAGCATCGCGGTCGGCTCGATCATGCTCTTCCAGAACGCTCAGGGCTTTCACACCTCGAAGCCTCTGGTGATCGGCATCGCGGTCACGCTCGGTGCTGTGTGGGCATTCGCGATCAGCAAGGCGGTCGAGGTGCGACACAGACCCGTCGCGGTTGGCGCGCAGCTGATCCCCGGCTCGGTGGGCGAGGTACGTGACAACGGCCTCGTCTTCGTGAACGGGGAGCTGTGGCAGGCGCGCACGCGGAGCGGCGATGAGCTCCGGCCGGGTCAGCGCGTCCGCGTGGAGTCCCTGGACGGCCTCGTCCTCACGGTTCGTCCCGAGGGGACATAATCACGCTATGAGCGCAGCCCTCGTCATCGTCGCGGTACTGCTGTTCCTCGTCGTCTTGTTCCTCTTCTCAGCGATCAAGGTCGCACGCGAGTACGAGCGCGGAATCATCTTCCGGCTCGGCCGCCTGCTGCCGGAGCCGAAGGGACCGGGCCTCTTCCTGCTCATCCCGGTAGTCGATCGGATGGTGAAGGTCGACCTCCGCACGATCACGCTGACCGTCCCGCCGCAGGAAGTCATCACCAAGGACAACGTCCCCGTGCGCGTGAACGCCGTCGCGTACTTCCGCATCGTCGCACCGAAGGACGCGATCGTGCAGATCGAGAACTTCATGGTCGCGACCTCGCAGATCGCGCAGACCACGTTGCGCTCCGTGCTCGGACAGCACGTGCTCGACGAGCTGCTGTCGGAGCGCGAGAAGATCAATGCGATCCTGCAGGGGATCATCGACGAGTCGACTGCGCCCTGGGGCATCAAGGTCTCCATCGTCGAGGTGAAGGACGTCGAGATTCCGGCGTCGATGCAACGCGCGATGGCGCGACAGGCCGAGGCCGAGCGTGAGCGGCGCGCGAAGATCATCAACGCCGAAGGCGAGTTCCAGGCGGCCGAACGGCTCAAGGACGCGGCGGCGGTGATCGGCGAGCAGCCGGTCGCCTTGCAGCTGCGCTACCTGCAGACGCTCCTCGAGCTCGGCTCTTCCCAGGCGACGACGATCGTGTTCCCGGTCGACCTGATCCGACCCTTCCTCGAAAAGAAGGCCGGCGAGCCGATCTGAGCGGCGACCTCCGCCGCGATCCGGATTCGGGGCGCGTCGCGGTGATCGCTCCCGGCAGAGCGAAGCGTCCCGGCGCAGCCCGGCCACTGCTCGACCCTCCGAGCCCCGACGAGGTGGCGTCGTGCCCGTTCTGCGCCGGCCATGAGCACATGACGCCGCCGCAGACGCTCGTCCTCCCCGAGGAGGGCGACTGGAAGGTGCGTGTCGTCCCGAACCTGTACGCCGCGTTCGACCGCGCGGAAGTCGTCGTGCACAGCCGGCGGCACATCCGCTCGATCGCTGACGCCGAGGAGGACGAGCTCGAGCTGGTCGCGGAGGCGTGGCGCCGCCGCGCGGCAGACGAGCCCGGTCATGTTTTCCCGTTGCTGAACGAGGGACGCGAGGCGGGCGCAAGTCTCCGGCATTCCCATTCACAGCTGATCTGGCTCCCGGACCCTGCGCCACCGCGCGCGCGCCCCCGAGCGGAAACCGTGTTCGAGCGTAACGACCTCGTGGTCGCGTGCCCCTGGGCGAGCCGCGTGCCCTACGAAACGGTGATTGGGCCGATCGAGCCCGAGGCCGACGCGCTGGGGAGCGCTCGGCTGGCGCCCGCGCTGAAACTCCTCGCCGACGTCGTGCGCCGGCTGCACCGTCTGGAGGGACAGGTCCCGCTCAACTCCTGGCTCGAGCGAAGCCCACAAGACTGGCGACTTGTGCTCTTCCCGCGCTTGAACGTGCTCGCGGGCCTGGAGCTCGGCGCTGGGATCTACGTCAACACCGTGCCGCCGGAAGAGGCAGCACTGAACCTGCGAGCGGCCTAGAGCTCGGGCGCGGCTACGGGGCGGCGCTCAGTGGCTTGTTCACGGAACCGGCGGGCTGCGTCGATCGCGGCGCCGAGGTTGAGACCCTTGTCCTTCGCCTGCTTGATCAACATGACGGTCTCGAGCGCATCGATGTCGTAGATGCGCTGCTTCTTCCCTTTGGTCGGGATCTGCGCCTTGTTCGTCCAGTAATCCAGCTGCATCTTGGAGATGCCCGCGATCTGGCAGACCTGGCCGAGATACAACTCCACTTTGCCCAGGTGCTCGGCGAGATCGATCGGCTCGAGTAGGTCCACCTGCCTGCTGACAACCATGTCGTCCTCGCCTTCCTCTACGGCTCTACCCTCTGTTTCAAAGGTATACCGCTCTTTTTCCCGATCGGGAAGGGGTGGATTCAAAATCTCCCCCTTTTGGGGTACCCGCCGGTTGGCCGAGGTTTGTGCCGTGGGGCCTACGCC
>CATPAS010000374.1 GCA_955652075.1 uncultured Gaiellaceae bacterium
AGGAAGTAGGGAACGTCTGCACCCAGTTCGCGCGCGAACGTATTGAGCCGGTCAGCGGGATAAGGCTCGGCCCGCAACCCGTTTGCCAGCCGCAACGCGGTCGCCGCGTCGGAGCTGCCACCGCCCAGTCCCGCGGCGACCGGAATGCGTTTCTGGATCTGTGCAGAGAAGCTCACGCCGTTACCGTCGGCCATGCATTCGAGCGCGCGGCGAACGAGCGTGTCGCCGGCGAACCCCGCGACTCGCAGCTCGCGCGAATGTTCGACGGCAATCCGGTCGGAGAGCGCAACGCGCTGGTAGACCGCGACGACCTCGTGCTTACCGTCCGCGCGGACCGGACCGACGACCAGCGCCAGGTTGATCTTGGCGGCGGCTGGTGCGCGGGTCACTTCAGCGCCTCGGCGAGCGCCAGGAACTCTTGGGGCGCAAGCTCCTCGGCACGAACGTTCGACGCTCTGCCGATCGCGGCGATCGCCTCCTCCGCGGGACCGCGCTGCGCGACTCCTGCGAGCTCGAGTGAGTTCGCGAGTCGCTTGCGCCTGTGCGCGAACGAGCCCTCCACCACTCGCTTGATGCGACGGAAGTCGGGAGGCAGACTCGTGCGGCGAAAGGCGACGAGCGCCGAGTCGACGCTCGGCCTCGGGCGGAACACGGCCGGGGAAACCGGATGGAATCCCGTTCGCTCCGCAACGAGCTGCACGAGAACGGACACCGCTCCGTAAGCCTTGGTCGACGGTGCTGCGAAGAAGCGGTCGGCGACCTCGCGCTGCACCATCACGGTCCAGTGCCCGATCCCGGGCAGACGGTCGAGGCTCTCGGCAACCAACGGCGTGGCGACGTTGTACGGAAGGTTGGCGACGAGCTTCGTCGCGCCCGGCGCTGCCTCCGCCAGATCGACCTTCACGGCATCGCCGAAACGCAACGTGACGTTCGGCCTGCCCGCCAACCGCTCGGTCAACTTCGGGCTGAGGGACGGATCGAGCTCGACGGCGTAGACATGGGCCACGCGATCCGCGAGATACGCGGTCAGAATGCCGAGGCCTGGCCCGATCTCAAGCACGATGTCGGCGGCGGCGAGCTCCGCGAGGCGACCGATCACGCCGAGGATGTTCTCGTCGACGAGGAAGTGCTGGCCCAGCTTCTTCTTGGCGCGCACGCTCACGGCAGTGCGAACGCCGCGCTCGCATTCGCGTCGATCTGCGCAGCGAGCGCGCCCGCGTCTTCGCCGCGAGCCTCGGCGAGCGCGGCGACGTTGTGGACGACGTAGGCGGGCTCGTTCGTCTTGCCACGGACGGGCTGCGGCGCGAGATACGGACAGTCGGTCTCGACCAGAATCAACTCGGCGGGCACGGCGCGGGCGGCGTCCCGCAGCTCCTCCGCGTTCGCGTACGTCACGTTGCCTGCGAACGACGCGTACCAGCCGTGCTCGACGGCCACAGGCAGGAGCGCCGGCGACGAGAAGCAGTGCAGGACGACGGTGCCGTCGAACCACTGCCGCAGGATGGAGACCGTGTCGTCGTCCGCGGCTCGGTTGTGGATGACGACGGGCAACTGCGCTCTCTTGGCTAGCCCGAGCTGATAGATGAACAACTTGGTCTGAGCATCGCGCGGCGCATAGTCACGGTAATAGTCGAGGCCGATCTCGCCGACGGCGACGATCTTGGGGTGGCCGAGCAGGCGCTCGAGCGTGTCGACGTCGAAGTCGGACGCGGCCTCGTGAGGATGGAGGCCCGCAACGCCGTAGACACCGTCGTGCTTCTCGACGATGGGGAGCGTCTTGGCCCATGAGGTCGGATCCGTTCCAATCGTGACGATCCGTGTCACGCCGGCTTCACGGGCGCGGAACACTGCCGCCGCTGGATCGTCGAGCGCATCGAGGTGCGCGTGCGTGTCGATCACGCAGCGGCGGTCTGCGGGTCCACGCGCGGGAAGAGCGGCGCCGCGGGCTCGATGCCCTCCACCGGCACCGTGCGGCCCGGCTCGACGTTCTCCCACGCGAGGTCCTCGGACTGGCCGAGCGCACGCAGGATCAGCGGCGCGGTTCGTGGTAGATACGCTGAGAGCGCGACCGCGGCGGCTCGCAGGCCGTCGGCCAGGTCGTACAGCACGCGATCGAGGTCAGCCGAGCGGGCCTCGTCCTTTGCGAGCTCCCAGGGCTTCGTCTGCTCCACGTGTTTGTTGAGCGACCGGACGAGATCCCAGACGACGTCGACCGCGCCTGTGACGTCGAACACGTCGAGCCGGGTTGGCACTTCGCGTTTGACCGCCTCGATCACATCGGAGACGCCGCCGTCTCCGGTGATAGCCGGAATCCGTCCGTCTCGGTAACGAGCGATCATCGCCGTGGTACGCGAGACGAGATTGCCGAGATCGTTCGCAAGCTCGCGCTCGTAGCGCTCATGCAGGCTGTCGAGTGTGACGTTTCCGTCTTGCCCGAACGACACGGCGCGCACAGCCCAGAAGCGGACGGCGTCGCTGCCGTACACGTCGACGAGGTCGAGCGGGTCGATGACGTTCCCAACGGACTTCGAGATCTTCGTGTCGTCGAGCAGCAGCCAGCCGTGTACGAAGAGCTGCTTCGGAACCTCGTAGCCCGCTGCCAAAAGCAGAGCGGGCCAGAACACACAATGGAAGCGCAGGATGTCCTTGGCCAGCAGGTGGCGCACCTCGGGCCAGAACTTCTCGCGGAGATCCTCGCCCTCCCGTGCGTAGGTCAGCGCGCTCACATAATTGATGAGAGCATCGACCCACACGTAGACGACCTGGCTGTCGTCCCACGGGACCGGGACGCCCCAGGGATGGCCCGCGCGGCTGAGGCTGAAGTCCTGCAGGCCACCCTCGATGAACGAGCGCGCCTCGTTGTAACGGAAGCGCGGCAGGACGAAGTCGGGCCTCGCGTCGTACAGCTCGAGCAGAGGCTGCTGGAAGGCGGAGAGCTTGAAAAAGTAGTTCGTTTCCTCGATTCGCTCGGGCACGGTGCCGTGAATGGGGCACTTGCCGTCGACCAGTTCGGCCTCCGCCTTGAACTCTTCACAGCCCACGCAGTAGAGCCCGGAGTAGACGTCCCGGTAGATGTAGCCGTTGTCGTAGATCCGCTGGATGAACTCCTGGACAAATCGCTTGTGTCCCTCGTCCGTCGTGCGGATGAAGAAGTCGTAGTCGGCATCGACGAGCCTAGGCAGCTCTCTCCAGGCTTCGGCGATCTGGTCGACGTACGTCTTCGGATCGAGCCCCTGCTCCTCTGCCACCCGGTAGACCTTTGAGCCGTGCTCGTCCGTTCCCGTCAGGAAGAACGTCTCGTCGCCTCGCTGCTTGTGATGGCGCGTGAGGATGTCGGCCGCGATCGTCGTGTACGCGTGGCCGATGTGAGGCGTCGAGTTGACGTAGTAGATCGGTGTCGTGATGTAGAAGCTGGTCACCTGAATCCATGATAGGGAGCGTGTCGAGCGGCTTCTGGCGCAGACGGAATCGCAATGCGACCAGAGCCGCGGTCGCCGCGACACCCAGCGCTGCTGGGAATCGCCACCCGTGGCGCGTCGATCGGGCGGCCGCCGTGCGCGAGATCTCTGCCTGCGGTGCGTCGAAGGCTCGCCGCGCGACCCGCGCCGGCCGGGCGGCCGGTTGGTCCTGGCCCTCGTGGATGACGACGGTTGGGCGGCGGGACTGCGCCTTTGGGGACGCCGCCGCATGGGCGGCCGTTGCTACGCGGGAGGAGCCATGCGCCTGTGCCTGGTTCATCAGCGTGCTTCGCTCAGAGTCGCTGCCCTGCTTTCTCGCCGCCGGCGCTTCTGCGACGGCCACGGCCTCGGGCGCCGCTTCGACAGTCTCGGAGGCAGTCGTCGCTGCTGCGTCGACGGCGGGCGGGGCCTCGGGTGTTGGAGCCGTCGCTGCAGGCTCGATGGAACCGGCGGCGTCGGCAACGGCAGGCGGGGCAGGCTCTGCGGCCGCCGGGGGCGCAGGCGCCATGCGCGGAGGCAGCAAGGTGAGCGGATCGACATAGCCCTGCGGATCGCTCGTCACGCGCGCGCCGAAGTACACGTACGGATCCGTGAGCTCGACCACGCCGCTCGGCCCGACGGTCCCGACGACCGACCCTTCCCCGACGAGTGCACCCCGCGTCACGCCGATCGACCCGAGGTGGACGAGCGTCGCGGTGTACCCGAACGGCGTCTGGATCGACACCGTCTTGCCGCCGGTCGGGACCGTCCCGGCGAAGGACACGACTCCCTCCGCGGGGGCGTGCACAGGGCCGCCGCTGGGAGCGCCGAGATCGACGCCGCGGTGCTGGCCGCCCGCGTAAGGGTGCGCATGGTCGAACGAAAACGGCCGCAGCACGGGGCCGTCGACGGGCCACGTCCAGGCGCGGGCGCCGGAGACGGGAAGCGCACAGGCGCAAAGGATCAGGACCGCAAGTCGCCGCACAGGTTCCTCCTTGTTGCCAGTTTTGAGAACAACGCGGACCGTACCAAGGCCGGAGCTTGTTGTCAATACTGGCTACAAAGTACGGCGGTAGAGCTCGTTGCGCCCAGCGCCGGTGAGCCGTGACACGACATCGGCAGCCTGACGGCGTGGCACTCCGGCCGCGACCAGCTCGGCGACCGCCTCGAGCGCGGGATCCAAGTCGGGCTCCTCCCCGCCCGGCCCGAGGACGAGCGTGATCTCGCCCTTCGGCGGTTCCGCGAAGCGCGAGGCCACTTCCGCCGCCGAGCCGCGCACGACCTCTTCGAACTTCTTCGTCAGCTCGCGGCAGACCGCGACCTTCCGCTCGGGCTGCGCGGCCGCCAGCGAACGGAGCGTCGCGGGCAGCCGTTGCGCCGACTCGAACGCGACGACGGGATGAGCCCAGCCTGCAAGCTCACTCCAGAGAGCTGCCAACGCGTCCGCGCCGCGCGGCAGGAAGCCGACGAACTGGTAGCGATCGGCCGCGAACCCGCCCGCGACGAGCGCCGTGTCGACAGCCGTGGGGCCGGGGAGAACGGTCACCTGCACACCGTGCTCGAGTGCCGCTTCAACCAGCCGCGCGCCTGGATCGCTGATCCCGGGCATCCCCGCGTCGCTGACCAGAGCGGCATGCTCGCCCGCAAGAAGCCTCGGGAGCAGCTCGGCGGTCCGCTTGGCCTCGTTGTGCTCGTGGTAGGAGAGGAGCTTCGCGCCGGAGATCCCATGGCGGCCCAGCAACACCCGTGTATGCCGCGTGTCCTCGCAGAGGATGAAGTCGGCGGAGCGCAGCTCTTCGAGGACGCGCAGCGTGACGTCGTCGAGGTTCCCGATCGGCGTCGCGCAGACGGCGAGCGGCACGGTGCTACCCGACTGCGTCGAACGCCACGAGGCCGGCGCCGATCAGGCCCGCGGCGGTCCCGAGCTCCGCGCGCACGATCGATACCCGGTAGCCCGCTCTCGCGAGCGCTTCACGGCGCAACACTTCGCGCGCGGGGTCGAGCACGAAATCGCCGGCAGCGGCAAACCCGCCGCCGATCACGATCAGCTCCGGGTTGAAGATGTTCACGAGGCTGCCGATGCCGGCGCCCAGGTAGCGGCCGATGCCGTCGAGAATCTCGACCGCACGCGGTTCTCCTTCGTTCGCCAGGCGGACGAGCCGATGCGCGTCGACCGCCGGCCCGAACTCCGCCGCAGCGAGCTTGCCCGCCGCGACCCCGGTGACATACGGCTCGAGATGCCCGCGCCCCGTGCAGGACCCTTGGCAAGGAAGCCCGTCGTAGACGATCACGATGTGCCCGAACTCGGCCCAGCCGCGGAAGAGCTTCCCATCGATGACGGCGCCGCCGCCGCAGCCGGTGCCGAGCGTGATCATGACCATGGAGTCGACGTCGCGCGCGGCGCCGAAACGGAACTCTGCGTAGGTCGCTGCGTTCGCGTCGTTCTCGATCCCTACCGGCAGGCCGAAGCGCTTCTTCATCCGATCGCGGAAGTCGATGTCCGCCAGCGGGATGTTCACCGCCTGCAGAGCCCGGCCCGTCCTCTGGTCGATCGGAGACGGGAGGCCGAACCCGAGCGCGGCGATGTCGTCCGTCAGTAGCTCCTCGACGGCTGCGTCCAGCCCCGCCAGCAGCTCGTCCTGGGAGGCCGTCCGGGTCGGATGCTCCCGGCGGCGCTCCACGTGCCCTTTCGCGTCAACGACCCCTGCCAGGATCTTGGTGCCGCCGAGGTCGACGCCGATGACACGTTTTTCGCTCAAACCGCGCGGCTACCCTACTGGCTCGATGGCGACGGGAGAGAAGCCCTACCGCGTCTACCGGGGCGGACGGGTCAAGGGCAAGGTGCCGCTGGAGCGCACGCAGGAGCCGCGGCCAGATCGGAACGGGCC
>CATPAS010000375.1 GCA_955652075.1 uncultured Gaiellaceae bacterium
CGGGCCGATGCCGTCGCCGGGGAGGGAGACGACGCGAAGCATCTAGGGACCGGCGAGCTCGCGCTTGGTGAGGTCGAGCAACGTCGACACGAACTCGCGGAGCCCCTCGTCGCTGAGCAGGCCGTTGTTTGCGCGGCGCAGATGATCGAGCAACCACGCCTCGCGCTCGGGATCGACGAACTCGACACCGAGCTCCGCCTTGCGTTGCTTGATCTTGTGCACGAGGTCGAGCCGCCGGTTGACGAGGTCGAGCAGGGCGCGGTCGTTCTCTGCCAGCAGGTCGCGAAGGTCGTTCAGCGCTGCGTCAGTTGTCGTCTCTCCCGCCATCGTGCTCGTGTGAGGTTAGACCGCGACTCACAGCTCTGTGAGCAGCGCGTCGGCGTCCGCGGGTATGTCGATCGGGACGAAGCGATCGGCGACCGGCCCCGGCGTCTTCAATCCGTCGCCGGTGACGAGGAGGACGACCCTGTCACTGGAGCCCACCTCGCCGCGGCGGACCGCTTCGCGGAGCGCGCCCAGCGTCACGCCGGCCGCGGTCTCGCCGAAGACACCTGCGGTTTCGGCGAGCAGGGCCATGTTCTCCCCGACCTCGTGCTCGGGCACGGTGTGGATGGAGCCGCCCGACTCCCGCGTTGCCGCGATCGCCGCGTCGCCGTCGGCCGGACTGCCGATCGCGAGCGAGCGGGCGATCGTATCCGGACGAACCGGTTTCACGGGCCGGTCCGCTGCGAAGGCCGTTGCGACGGGTGAGCACCCCGCCGCCTGGCCGCCGATGAGCCGCGGCGCCGGACCACTCACCAGCCCGAGCTCGCGGAAGTCGCGGAACCCGCGGCCGACCTTCGAGTGCAGCGAGCCCGACGCGATCGGGCAGATGACCACGTCCGGCTGCTCCCAACCGAGTTGCTCGGCAACTTCGTAAGCGACCGTCTTCGAGCCCTCGGCGTAGTAGGAGCGCAGCCCGACGTTGACGAAGCCCCAGGGCAACTCGAACGAGAGCTCGACCGTGAGGCGGCTGCAGTCGTCATAGCTGCCTCGCACGGCGTAGATCCGGGCTCCGTACGCCGCGGTTGCGACGAGCTTCTCTCGTTCGAGGTCGTACGGGCAGAAGACAACGGCGTCGAGCCCTTCCACGGCCGCCCGCGCCGCGACCGCGTTCGCGAGGTTTCCGGTGGAGGAGCAGGCAATGGTCTCGAGCCCGAGCTCCTGGGCCTTCGCGCACGCAACGGCGACGACTCGATCCTTGAACGAGTGTGTGGGGTTGGCCGTGTCGAGCTTCAGATAGAGCTCGCCGACGCCGAGGTGGGACGCCAGGCGCGTCGCAGGTACGAGCGGCGTCAGCCCCGGGGCGAGTCGCGGCTCGTCCGGCACGTGCACCGGCAGGAGCGGCGCGTAGCGCCAGAGGGAGGGCGGACCGGCCTCGATGTGTTCGCGCGTGAGCGTTCGGCGGAGCTCGTCCATGTCGTAGACGGGCTCGAGGGGTCCGAAGCAACGCGGACAGGCACCGATGCCTTCGAGCGGCAGTTCGTTGCCGCAACGGGTGCAGGACAGGTGTGTGGCGGGCACGGCGGTCTCCTTGGTTGTCTCGCTCTACATCGTCCGAGCGCTTGTTGCTCTGCTCGGCCGGCTTGGCACCTTGCGGTTGGCGCAGGTTGCCGAGGCTTCGTCGGGCCGGTTCCCTCAGCCTCTCTTGATGCGGAGCGGGCAAGCCCGCCCTCTAGGTCGCAGTATAAAGTAAAGCGACGATCGATGTAACGAGGAACGAAACGGATTCGGGGACCGCTCTTCGCTTCGTGGAGACAGAGGCGAGAGCTGCGCGCGCGGCGCTTGCGGGGCTCGACCATGGTCTCATCGACGCGGCGCTGCGACGGGCGGCGGGCCTTCTGCGCGAACGACGCGGAGCCGTTCTCGACGCCAATCGTGCCGACGTCGCCGAGGGCTCGTCCCGTCTCGACGCCGGAGCTCTCGACCGGCTGCGCCTCGACGAGGAACGCGTCGAGGCGACTGCGGCCGGGCTCGAGGCGACCGCAGAGCTCCCGCCGCTCGAACGAGAGGTCCGGGCGTGGCGGCTTCCCAACGGTCTGGAGGTCTCGGAGCGGCGTGTGCCGATCGGGGTCGTGGGTGCGAACTTCGAGGCCAGGCCCAACGTGGCAGCCGACATCGCATCTCAGGTCCTGAAGAGCGGGAACGCGGTCGTCCTACGCACCGGCGGCGCGGCGCTCCGGACGGTCACGGCGCTCGTCGACGACGTGCTCCGGCCCGCCTTGGAGCAGACCGGCGTGCCCGGCGAAGTGGTCGGGCTCGTCCGCACGCCCGAACGCGCCGGTGCAGAGGCTCTCGTCTCGCTGCCCGAGCTCGTGCCGCTTGTGATCCTGCGCGGAAGCGGGCCTTCGACCGCCGCACTCGCACGACAGGCGGCGCTGAACGGTGTGCGGACGCTCGCGCACGCGGAGGGCGGCGGCGTTCTCTACGTTCACAGCGGCGCCTCCCACGAGCGTCTTGCCGCGGTCGCGCGTGCGAGTCTCGACCGGCTCGGCGTCTGCAACCGCCTCAACCTCGCCCTGGTCGACCGCGGTGCTGTCGTTCTCCTGCCGACGCTGCTCGCCGTCTTCGCGGAGCACGGCCTCGAGGTCCGTGCGCGGGCAGCGGCGGCCGAGGTGAACGGCGTGCTGCCGCTCGCCGACCCACTCGGACACGAGTGGGCCAGCGATCCCGAGCGCGTCGCGACGGTGACGCTGCACATCGTCGACAGCATCGACGAGGCAGTCAGGATCGCCAACGACGAGACGTCCGGGCTTGCCGCTTCGATCGTGACCGAGCACGAGGCCGCGGCGCGGCAGTTCCTCGACGGCTATCGCGGCACCGCAGCTCTCTGGAACGCGACCACGCGGTTCATCGACGGCTTCGCGCTGCTCGGTATACCGGAGACCGGCGTGAACGTCGACCACGCGCCCGGGCCGCGCGGGCCGGTGACGTACCGCGATCTCTGCCTGCGGCAGTACCGCATCGTCGGTGACGGGAGCCAGCATCGATGACCGTCGTCGTCAAGCTCGGCTCGACGCTCGTCGTCGACGCGAAGGGCCGAGTCAGACGATCACTGCTCGGCGC
>CATPAS010000376.1 GCA_955652075.1 uncultured Gaiellaceae bacterium
GCCGTGGCCGCGACAACAACCAGGTTCCGGTCTGGCTGATCGTCCTGGTCGTGTCCGTCGTCACGTACGTCCTCAGCCACATCCTCATCCTCGCTATCTCGCGTTACCGGGAGTTCGCGGCCGATCGCGGCTCGGCGCTGATCACCGGCGCACCCGAGAACCTGATGAGTGCGCTCCAGAAGATCTCCAGCGACATCTTCAGGATCCCGGAGCGCGACCTGCGCCAGGTCGAGACCATGAACGCGTTCTTCATCATCCCGACATCGGTGAAGAGCGGTGCGCGGACGCTCTTCGCGACACATCCGCCGCTCGAGAAGCGTCTCGAGGCCCTGGCCGGGATCGCCCGAGAAATGGGTCGACCGGTCGCGTAGCACCGGCGTGGGTCTTCGCGACGTTCTCTTCGGCAAGAAAAAGCTGGCAGGGCCTGCCCGTGAACGGCTTTTCGCGCTCACGACAGCCGCGGTAACACTGGACACCGAGCTGGGACTGCGCACGGCCGGCGCGGGCGGTGTCGTCTTCAAGCCGCTCTCCGCGGGGGAGTTCGTCCGGGCGGAGGACGACCTTCAGCAGCTGCTCGGCGGGGTCGCGACCGAGTCGGGGTCGAAGCTCGAGCGGCGCGAGGACTCGTTCGGCTACACGTGGATCATCGTCCGCGATTCCGACCTCGAGGACCAGGTGACGTCGATCCATGCGGTCGCGCAGGGCCTGGAGGAGCAGGGATTCGGGTCGCAGCTCCTCGCAGCGGTCTTCAAGTTCGAAGGCGGCAAGCATCCGGTCTACTGGATTTACGGCTACAAGCGGGGCGCGTTCTGGCCGTTCGTCCCGACCGGCGACGACCAGAAGCGCGACAACGCAGAGGAGCTCGAGCTGAAGGCCAAGCTGGAGAAGGAGCTGCCGGTCGAGCAGGATCTGACCCGGTGGTTCGGCGTCTTCGACGCACCGCTCTAGGCCCGTTGTGACCGGCCCGCTGTCTGGGGTCAGACCCTTGCAGTTCGGGACACCCTCCTAAAGGCTGGGGTCAGACCCTTGCAGTTCGGGACACGCCCGCCCTAAAGGCTCGGGTCTGACCCCAAGGATTGGCCCGTTTCGATCAGTGGGGGGATGAAATTCCCCGCAATTTGCACGCTTTGCGTCAAGTTGACGGTGTGGTGACACCACTTATGACTTGACATGACATCACGTTGATGTCACAGTGCTGTTTATGAACGTGGCGGCCTATGTCGAGGCACTCCAGCAGGATCTGGCCAACGTCGCCGGGATCGGCGATGAGGCGGTGGCGGAAGCTGCCCGCCGGATCGCTACCGCCCTGGAGTCCTCCCTCCGACTCCGGTTGACGGATGCCCTCGGCGAGGCCGCCGCGGAGCTCACCAATCAGCTCCCTGACGGACACGTGGAAGTGCGCGTCTCCGCCGGCGAGCCCGAGCTCGTCTACGTCCCCGATCCCGGTGCGCCCACGCCGTCGGGCCTCGAAGACCTCACCGCGCGGATCACCCTGCGGCTGCCCGAGACGCTCAAGACGATCGTCGACGCGGCCGCGCAGGAGGCGGGCGTGTCGGCGAACACGTGGCTGCTGCAGCAGATCCACCGCAGTGCGGACCCCAAGCGGCGCAACCAACCTGGTGGCCGCCGCATGACCGGCTACGGCCAAAGCTGAAAGGAGCAACGATGCACGTCCTTCCTCTCCCGTTCGGACTGGCGCTGGCACTCATCCGGCACCGGGAAGCCGACAAGCTTCGCGACGACGAACCGGTGCCTGTCCGGTTCGAGAAGACCGTCCACGCCCGAGAGCAGATCCTCGGCGACATCAAGCACTTCAACGTGGGCCGCTACATCCTCTGATGCGCAGCGAGACCTATGCCACTCCCGGGCCCCTGCGCCTCAACCTCGAGATTCCCGCCGGGGAGATCGAGATCGAGACGGAGAACACGAACGAGACGCACGTCGAGCTCGAGGCGATCGCGAACAACGATGCGATCCGCGATCTCGTCGAGAACTCGCGCATCGAGCTGGTCCGGCTCGGCGACGGGCACGAGGTCGTCGTTGAGGCGAAATCACGCCCAGGCGTCTGGATCTCGTTCAGCCGTGGCCCCGACATTCGCTTCGGCGGTCCCGATGTGCGCCTGCGGATCACGTGTCCCCACGGGGCGGACCTGGAGGTCCGCACGAAGTCCGCCGATCTCCGCGCGCGCGGCGAGTACGGAACCGTCGACCTCAAGACGGCGTCGGGGGACATCCAGATCGACAAGGCGAAGGGCGCCACCCGGATCAAGACCGCGAGCGGCGACGTGCACATCGCGGAAGTCGCCTCCTCGCTCGAGGTCCAGTCCGTTTCCGGCGATTTGCACGCCGGCTCGGTCCAAGGCGATATCCGCGCCCAGCTCGTCTCGGGTGACGTCCACGTTCGCGACGCCGGTGGGTCGATCAGCACCAATACGGTCTCGGGCGACCAGCGCTTCGAGGCGGTGCGCGAAGGCCGCGTCGAGCTGAAGGCGATCTCCGGTGACGTCATGGTCGGCGTTCGGACCGGCTCCCGCGTCTACGTCGACGCAAACACCGTGAGTGGCTCGACGAGCTCGGAGCTCGAGCTGTCCGATGCCCCGGTGCATGAGACCCAGGCCGAGGACGCCCCGCTCGTCGAGTTGTTCGTGAAGACGGTCAGCGGCGACGTCCGAATCGAGCGAGCCCTCGGGGCGGTGGAGTTGACCGAGCAGCCGTGAGGCCCTGGCCAGAAGGGGGTCTCTGGCGGCACTCCGATTTTCTGAAGCTCTGGTCTGCCGAGACCGTCAGTCAGTTCGGGACGCAGATCAGTCTGCTGGCGCTGCCGCTCGTTGCGATCGACGTGCTCCACGTAAGTGCGTTCAAGGTCGCCGCGCTGACCACAGTCGAGTTCCTCCCTTTCCTGCTCGTGAGCCTGCCCGCCGGCGTCTGGGTCGACCGCTGGCCGCGACGGCCGATTCTGATCGCCGGCGATCTCGGGCGTGCCGGGCTGCTCGCTTCGATTCCCATCGCGCACACGATGAAGGTTTTGACGATCTGGCAGCTGTACGGCGTCGGCTTTTTCGTGGGGATCGCGACGGTGTTCTTCGACATCGCGTACCAGTCGTACCTGCCC
>CATPAS010000377.1 GCA_955652075.1 uncultured Gaiellaceae bacterium
CCCTCGTTGCGCAGCTCCTCGAAGACGTCCTTGTACTCGCCCTTGCGGTCGCGGACGACCGGCGCGTTCACGGTGAACTTCGTCCCCTCGGGCAGCTGCAGGATCTGGTCGACGATCGACTCCTGGCTCTGGCCCGTGATCGGCTTGCCGCAGACCGGGCAGTGCGGCCGGCCGACCCGTGCGAAAAGGAGGCGCAGGTAGTCGTAGATCTCGGTGACGGTGCCCACCGTCGAGCGCGGGTTCCGCGAGGTCGTCTTCTGGTCGATCGAGATCGCAGGAGACAGCCCTTCGATCGAGTCGACGTCGGGCTTCTCCATCATCTGGAGGAACTGGCGCGCATACGCCGAGAGGCTCTCGACGTAGCGCCGCTGGCCTTCCGCGTAGATCGTGTCGAAGGCCAGGGACGACTTGCCGGAGCCCGAGAGCCCGGTGATGCAGATCAGCTTGTTCCGGGGCAGCCGGACATCGATGTCCTTGAGGTTGTGCTCCCGGGCGCCGTGAACGACGAGCTCCTCTTGGGCCATAACCGGCCAGTTTAGCGAGGGAGATCGGATCGAACAAGTGTTCGTTTTCGGCCCCGGAAACCCGCTTGCCGAGCGGAGAATCAGCTCAGCCGCTGAGCCGCTCCACCAGGCCGTACATGCGGCGCGGTTCCGGCACGTACTCGATCTCGAGGTCGCCGGCGACGATCGTCCCGTAGCCCAGCAGCCGTCCCACCAGGCTCTGCTCGATCTCGACCGCGCCGAGTTGCGAAAGGCGCACGGCCGCCGCGCGACGGTGGAACGTGCCGTGCACGACGAACAGCTTTTCCGTGGTGAGCACGACGCGCGTCCGCTCCCACCTCCACACCGCCCGCAGGGCGATGCCCGCGCCTCCCACCTGCAACAGCACGCCCGCGATCGATGCCGGCCAGCCGACGGCCATGCAGCCTATGCCCACGACCCCGAGGGCGAGTGCCCGCACGAACGGTCCGGCAAGCACCACGGCATGTCGGCGCTCGTCCAGACAGATGCGTTCCGATCCCGATGTAATCATGCGTTTGCAGCTTTCGCCGGACGGCAAAAGATCCCTGGTCATGAAGCAAACAGCGCAGCGTGTCGCTCTTTCGACGCTGATCGTCATTGCGATCGTCGCGGTCGCGTTGGCGCTCTGGAAGCTCAAGCTGGTCCTTGCCCTCGTCTTCCTTGCCTTCATCCTGGCCGCTGCACTTCGCCCGAGCATCGAGCGGCTCGCGCGGGCCGGTGTCCCGCGAGGGCTCGGGCTCCTCATTCATTACGTCGTGCTGGCCGGCGTGCTTGCACTCGCACTCTGGATCGTCGTGCCTCGTGCGATCGACCAGGTGCAGAACGCGCTGGGAGGAACGACGAAGGCGCAAATCCACCAGGAGGCAAGACGCTCCACCGGGATCAAGCACGACCTCCTCAATGCGCTCGACAAGCGCCTGCGCAAGGTCCCGACGACAAGCGAGCTGCTCCACCCCGCCGTGCAAGTGACGCTGAGGGTCTTCGAGGTCCTGCTCGGGATCTTCTTCGTCCTGGCGTCAGCCGCCTACTGGATCTTCGAGCGTGAGCGTGCGGTCGACTTCGTCGCGTCGCTCTTACCACGGCCGAAGCGTAAGAAGATGCGCGACACCTGGGACCTGATCGATCTCAAGCTCGGCGCCTTCGTACGCGGGCAGGCGCTCCTGATCTTGCTGGTCGGAAGCGTGTTGTCGCTGGGATTCTGGGCGATCGGGGAGCCGTACTTCATCCTCATCGGTGCTTTCGCCGGCGTGGTCGAGATCGTGCCGGTGATCGGCCCCATCTCCGCCGGGGTGCTCGCCGTCGGCGTCGGCGCGACCGACTCGTGGCACGTCGCGCTCGCCGCCGGGATCTGCGTGCTCGTCGTGCGGCTGCTGGAGGACTACCTGATCGTGCCGCGCGTGCTCGGCGACGCGGTCGGGCTGTCGCCGCTACTGGTGCTCGTCTCCGTCACTGCTGTGGGAATCCTCTTCGGCGGATTCGCCGTCGTGCTTGCAGTTCCGCTCGTTGCAGTCCTCGTCACGGTCCTCAACGTCGTAGTGCGCGATCTGGACCCGGCCGAGGAAGACGTGCCGACCGTGCTCTTCCCCGCCAAGGACGCCGAGACGTAGCTAGCGTGCGAGCGCCGACACGATCGCCGCTTCGAGCTCGCGCAGGCGGAAAGGCTTGATCAGATGCGCTACCGGAGCGAGCGCGCAGCTCTCTTTGCTCGGCGGATAGATGCTGGCGCAGATGATCGGGAGATCTTCGAGCCGGCCACGTAGCCGGGCCGCCGCCGCAAGGCCGTCCGGAGAGGCCGGCTCGAGGATCATCATCGCGGGCGCGTCCTGACCGGTCAGCTCGCCTTGACCGACCGGCTCGTGCCCGGACCGTCTGACGACAGCCTCAATCAGGACTCTCAGATCGGGGTGCGGCTCACTGATCAGGATCCGTGCCATGCCCTCCTACTCTCGGCCGGGGTGGTAGGGAACCCGCCTCAGGTCCCGTATGAGAACGGTATGAATCCCGCCCACGTGCTCGTGATCGACGACGACGCGGATATCCGGGGTCTCGTCGCCGAACTGCTGGGGCGGGCAGGGCACTCCGTGGAACAAGCCGAAGATGGGCACGCAGGTCTGCGGGCCCTACATGAGACTCCTCCCGACCTCATCGTGCTCGACGTGTCGATGCCCGACCTGGACGGCTGGCAGACCCTCGAGCGAATCCGGGATCTCACTGAAGTGCCGGTGATGATGCTGACGGCCCGGGGTGACGAGCTCGAGCGGGTGCGCGGTCTGAAGGCGGGGGCCGACGACTACGTCGTCAAGCCCTTCGGGAGCCAGGAGCTCGTCGCACGGGTGGAGGCTTTGCTGCGACGCGCCCCAGCTCCGGGCACGACGGTACGGCCGGAGCGTTACGGCGACGGTCGTCTGACGATCGACTTCGCGCAGCGTGCGGTGACCTTCGATGGCGCTAAGGTCTCGCTCACCCCGCTGGAATTCAAGCTCCTCGCCGCCTTCGTCCGCCATCCGCGACAAGTCCTGTCACGCGATCAGCTCCTGGAGCTCGTGTGGGGCGATGCGCACGGCGTCTCGAGCGACCAGGTGAAGCTCTATGTCGGCTATCTCCGCCGCAAGCTCGTACCGGAGAATCCCGCGGATGTTCCGATCGAGACAGTTCGCGGCTTCGGCTACCGCTACAGCGGCGGCTAGCGTAGTGGGTCGGCTGCGCCTGCAGGCAGCTCGACGCGAAACGACGCACCCTCACCCGGCTCGCTGCGAACCGTGATCGAACCGCCGTGGGCTTCGACGATCGCGCGTGCGATGTAGAGGCCAAGCCCGGTGCCGGGGAAGTGCTGCCGGGCGGTGGTCGACGTCCGGAAGAACCGGTCGAACAGCCGTTGCTGATCGTCGACGGCGATCCCGATGCCGGTGTCCGCGACTTCGAGCCGGACGACGCCGTTCAGAGGTACAACGGAAACTCGGACGTCGCCCCCTGCGGGGGTGAATTTGATCGCGTTCGAGAGAAGGTTGGCGAGGACCTGGAACATCCGTCCCTTGTCGGCCTGCACAGGAGCTACGGCGTCCGCCTCGTAGGTCAGCTCGATGCCGTTCGCCGACGCACGCGGAC
>CATPAS010000378.1 GCA_955652075.1 uncultured Gaiellaceae bacterium
CGATAGAAGAGGCCGCCTCGGTCCCGTCGCGAGATGATCATGTTCACCGTCATCGCGGCCAGCAGAACGAGGATGAGCGGAGAGAGCAGCGTGAGCAGCGCCGGTGCGACGATCAGATCGAGGGCCCGCTTGGCGATGCCGCGAGCATTTCAGCTGTGCTTCCGGGTTGTCGGACGGCGCTACCGCACTGCTGCGGGCTCCGGCATCTGTGCCGCCGCGAACTCCTCGGACCAATCGGTCACCTCCGGGGAAGCGGCGCCTTTCTCGGCCTAATCCAGCGCTAATTCTCGGGATGCCCAGAGTTACTAGGCTAACCCTGTGCTTCTCGACCGGAAGCAGGAGCTCGAGTTCATCGACATGAAGCGCCGCCGCGATGCATGACCTCGAGATCGCGCCGCTGGAGGAGAGTGAGCTCGGTCAGCTGTTCGGGCTCGCGAAGACAGTGTTCGCGACCGCGTCGGGCTGGAGCGACTGTCGCGTGCTCGATGCTCTTGCACGCGACGTCGGCTTCGTCGCGCACGAACAGGGCGAGGTCGCCGGCTACGTTGCGCTGTTCACCTCGGATTGCCGGGAGGTGACCGTCGAGCAGGTCTTCGTCGCTCCCGGGCACGAGCACCGCGGCGTCGGCCACCGGCTGCTGGCTCACGCCGAGGGCTACGCGATCGCCGAGCATGCCCGCGTCCTTTGCATCGTCGTCGAGCCTGACAACTGGCGCGCCCGGGCCTTCTACGGCCGGCTCGGCTTCGTCCCGGTCCAGACCGAGCTCGTCGAGCTCGTTCTCCCGAGCATGGTATGAACACGCGCGTGACGGTGAAATACGAACTGGTGACGCGGAGCCCCAGAGGGAATGAGCGGGTCCACCACTACGCGTCGGAGGAGTCGCTCACCCCGGGCGAGGTGGTCCAGCTCCGAGGCCGGTTCTGGCTGGTCGAGAGCGTCGACGAGCCCGACGGGGAGACGCTCGGACGCGCCGTCGCGAAGCCTGCGCGCTACCGGCTCCGCCTCAAGCATCCAGATGGGCGCGAGGAGCTGGGTGCTTTCCGGCGGTTCCGCGGGGGCTCGCCCAGGCTTGGGCACGCCTTCACCACGATCGAAGCAGGCCATCCGGTCAGCTGGCAGGTGCTGGACGAGCAGCTCGCCCGCGACGACGAGGGCGAGCCGTTCCTCGATCTCGTCGCAGAGCGCGATTACGCGGAGCTCGAGGGCGACGTTCCGGACCACGAGCTCGAGCATGCGCTGGAACGAGAGCGCGAAGAAGGCGTGCCCCCAGGGGCCGTGGCGGCGATCGCGCAAGCTGCCGAGCAGGGGCTGGATGTCGAGTTGGTCGCACTCGACTCCGGAGAGGAGCCTGACTGGCGAGAGTCGGAGCGTTACATCGACGCACTCATCTTCGAAGAGATCGAGGACGACCTGTTCGAGCAGTGCGGCGTCGACGTGGGCCAGGATCCGCGAGACACATGGCTGGCGACGGTGAAGCAACGCCTTCGGGCGGATCTCGAGGCATTCCGCAAAGACATCGAAGGCGACCACGACGAGATCGAGGAGTGGGACTTCCGGGGTGGGCGCATCTTCGCCTCGGTCGGAACCTACGAAGACGAGTTCGATCCCGACAGCGGGCACGGCTGGATGTGCCGGCTTACCGACAGCGGTGCACTCGGCGTCGCGGGGTTCGAACGCGTCCGCAAGTACGAGCTCGAGGTCGAAAGCTCCGACTGAATTCGGGGGCAACTTCGGGCTCGGACCGTCACCTGGGTCCTCGACGGCTTCGAGGTCACGCCCGTGGAGGACTTGCACATCGACATCCCGTTGATTCAGCCGCGGCGCAGGGCCGCCTGCGCGGCGAGCCGGCCGCACATCCCGTGTACGCCTGCGCCCGGCGGCGTCGACGCGGAACAGATGTAGAGCCAGGGGAGTGGAGTCGAGTAGGGAACCGGTCGCGGTGCGGGGCGTGCGAGCAGCTGCGCGAACGTGTTTGCGCCTCCTCCGATGTCGCCCCCGACGAGGTTGGGGTTCTCACGCTCGAGCTCGGCTGTGTTGCGCGACGTGCAGGCGAGGATACGGTCGCGGAAGCCGGGCGCGAAGCGCTCGATCTGAGCCTCGATGCGCTCACGCATGTCGAACGTCGATCCGTTCGGGACGTGACAGTACGCCCACACCGTGTGCTTGCCCGCGGGCGCGCGTGTCTCGTCGAACAGGCTCTGCTGGGCGAGGAGCACGAAAGGCCGTTCGGCGTGCCTACCTCCCCATGCCGCGCGCTCCGAGTCCGCGATCTCGGCGAGCGAGCCGCCGACGTGAACGGTTCCCGCTTCTCCGACCTCGGGTGCGAGCCATGGGATTGGCCCGTCCAGTGCGTAGTCGAGCTTGAACGCGCCCGGCCCGTAGCGCCAACGTTCCAGCCGGCGGCGGTAACGGTGCGGAAGCAGATCGCCCGCAAGCGCGACGAGCTGCTTCGGTGTCACGTCGCAGAGCACGAGCTTGCTCCTCGGCAGCTGACTCAACGACGAGACGTGGTTACCCGTCTCGATCTCGCCGCCCAGCGAGCGCAGCCGTGCGGCGAGCGCGTCCGCGATCGACTGCGAGCCGCCGCGCGGGAAAGGCCAGCCCGAGACGTGCGCGAGCAGGAGCAACACGAGCCCGAACGACGCGCTTGCGGGTTGCTCGAGCGGAAGCAAGGAGTGCGCCGCGGCGCCTGCGAGGAACGCGCGAGCCGCGGGCGTCTCGAACCGCGCCTCTGCGAGGCTCTTGGCGGGGCGTAGCGCGGCGAGACCGAAGCGCGCGAGCGCGAGCGGATGACGCGGCAAATGGGCGATCGGTCCCATCAGCTCGCCCTCGAGCTCGTCCCAACGGTCTACGAACGGCTCGAGCAGCCGGCGGTACGCGTCACCGTCCGCGCCCAGTCGCGCTGCGGTGTCCTCGAGCGAGCGCGTTGCGAGCACGGCGGTGCCGTCAGCGAGCGGATGAGCGACTGCAGCGGGCGGCTCGATCAGGTCGAGCTCGAGCTCGAGCGAGCGGAAGAACGGGGAGGCGAGGACCGACGGATGGATCGCGGAGCAGACGTCGTGTCGAAATCCCGGGAGCGTCAGCTCCGCAGTGCGCGTTCCTCCGCCGATCGTCTCCTGCGCCTCGATGAGTCGGACGGAGCGCCCCGCCTGAGCAAGCGTGATCGCAGCGGCGAGGCCGTTCGGCCCCGCCCCGACGACAACGGCGTCAAGTGGCCCTACTAGTTGCCTACTACCTGAACGAGCCAGCGCCGGTCGCGTTCGCGATCGAGCTCGATGAAGAGCACCCGCTGCCAGGTGCCGAGGCAGAGCTCGCCGTCACGCACCGGCACCGATTCTCCCGCCGTGCCGAGCAGCATCGCCATGCAATGGGAGTGTCCGTTGCCGAAGTCCATGTCCTCCGGGCAGATGTTCTCGGTGCGCTTGTCCCAGTCGTCGTGCGCGTAGTAGGTCTCGCGCGGGACGAGCCGGCGAAGCAACTCGGAGAAGTCCTCGATGAAGCCGGTCTCGAACTCGTTGACACGAACGCAGCACGTCGTGTGCGGAGAGTAGATGCACGCAATGCCCTCGGTGATGCCGCTCTCCTGGACCGCTTCGTTGACTTCGTCCGTGATGTCTCGGACGGCCAGCCCACCCACGGTTCGCAGCTCGGTCTGGCGCTGGTAGACCTTCACGGCCCCTAGTTTGACGGGTCCGCGGCCCCCGTCCAAATGAGAACCGTCTAGTAGCTCGGGGGGCTCGTGGTCGTCTGGCTCGTATCGGCCGGCAACCGGTTGCAGCCGGGGCGTCGTCCCGCCGCCCGCCGACCCGGCACCGCCGCTCCTGCCTCCGCCCCCGCAGGCGGCAAGCACGAGGGAAATGGGGAGAAGGGCGAGGAAACGGGGCATCTGATGCTCGGTATGTCATGGGATGCCGTTCGGGTTGCGAGGTACGGTTGCCGTCAGCGGGCCCGTAGCTCAGCTGGTTAGAGCAGCGGACTCATAATCCGTTGGTCGCACGTTCGAATCGTGCCGGGCCCATTGATTAAGCGTCTGACGAAGGAGTCCAGCGTGAGTAAGGAGAGACCATGACC
>CATPAS010000379.1 GCA_955652075.1 uncultured Gaiellaceae bacterium
GCCTACGAGCGAAGTCAGACGGCCGAGCGGGCAAAGCCGGCCCGGCCTCTAAGCGGCGCCGTCGAGTCGGCGCCTCAGACGGCCGGACGAACCGCTGGCCAGAGCCACACTAGACTCCCCGGATGGCCCAGCCAGCCCGACGCGTCGTGGCGCCAGCCGACGAGCCGCCCGTCGACCCTGAGGCGGTCGACCGTGCCTACCACTACCACCGCGCTCGCCGAAATGCACGGCTTCGGCGCAAGCGCGAGAAGGCGCATGCACGGCTGCGCTTCTTCGTCACGTTCGCCGTCCTGGTCGGGCTCGCGCTCTTCCTGCTCCTGACAATCTGGCATCAGGTCCAGAAGGTCTTCGGGCTCTAACTACCTCGCGCTCGAACTACAGAAGCTTCGAAGCTCTCCCGAACGGGCTCCAGGTGGATTGCTCCCAGGAGCTGCCGCCGCACATCGGACAGAGCGGTAGCGCACGGACGATCGTGACGCCATAGCCGCACGCCGAGCAGTGGAACTCACCCTTGACGGACTCGCCGGTCGCACGGAACTCGACGTATTCGTCAGGTGCCGCCCGCGACGTATCCAAAATCTTCATCATTCAGACCCCCTTAGAGTACCCCCTGCGGCGTAGACCGTAGCCGCCCTCTCTCAGGCCCCATTTCTCCATGCAAACCCCAGAGCCCTATCCCCCGCCAGAGCCCGAGGAGGACGACTGGATGGTGCCTCAGCCTCGGCCCTCGCGCACCCTCGAAGACCTCTCAGGCCTGGGAGCGCGCCTCACCTGGGTATCCGGGCTGATCCTGGCCATCTCCTCGTTCACCGATTGGTATGTCGGCTCCGGGCCCGGGCCGACTACCAGCGTGATCGGCTGGCACACCGGTGCCCTGGGGAAGCTCGTGTTCTTCATCGGGCTGGCGGTTCTGGCCCTGGTGATCCTTCGGGAAGCAGGCATCGAGTTGCCCGCGACCGTCCCCGAGAGCCTGGTCATCATCGCGCTCGGTGCGCTCTCGACCATCTTCGTGCTGATCCGGCTGATCAGCGTTCCCGACGAGTTCTTCGGGTGGGGCGGACGCGGGATCGGGATCTTCATCAGCCTGATCGCCTCGCTCCTCGTGATCGTCGCCGGGCTCTTACGAGCGGGCGAAGAACTGTGACCCGCTCCGAGCGAAAGCTTCGCTTTCGCTCGGGAATTAGGGAGGGCGCTTCGCGCGTAACGTGCGCGGGCCGAGCCCGCGCACTCTCATGGTGTGTGTGCCTGGCGGTTGTTCCCTTCCATGCGGGCCGGGTGCTCAAGCGCTCCGGCGCGCGCGACGGTTCACGAGCAACCGGAGCGCCACCGCAACGAGTGTGCCGAGCAAAGCGCCGCCGATCACGTCCAGGGGGTAGTGCACACCGACGTACACGCGCGAGAACGCGACCGCGGCGGCGAGCACATACAGGAGCGGTGCAAAACGCGGGAACGAGAACGACAGCACCGTCGCCGCGGCGAAGCTCGTGGCCGCGTGTCCAGAAGGGAACGACGCATCGTGGGGGACCGGCACCAGCGTCTTGGGCTCTGAATAACGCAGCGGTGGACGCGGCCGGTCGAAGAGCGCCTTCAGGCCCGTCGCCGACAAGTCCGCGACCAGAACTGCAATGAGCGTCAGCGCGAAGACGCCCCAGCGGCGATAGAGCGCGCAAAGCACTACGGCGATGACGATCCACAGCAGCCCGAGCCGGCCGGCGTACGAGAGAGCTTCGAAGACTGGATTCAGCCAGCCCGCGCGATGGTGGACGACCCAGCGCTCGAGGTGGCGGTCGAGCGAGATCAGGCCGGAACGATCTGCTTCGTCTGCTCGATCAGCGCGCGCAGGTCGAACGGCTTGCCGACGAAGCCCTGTGCACCACGTTGGGCCGCTTCAGTTCCTGCGTCGAGCTGGCCGCTGAACATGACGACGGGGATCGAGCCGACGCCGTGCCGCTCCTGCACGCGTCGCAACATTTCCCAGCCGTCGACCTGCGGCATCATCACGTCGAGCAGGATCAGATCGGGCGCCTCGTCCTCGAGTGCCGCGAGCCCGTCTTCCGCGTTCGCCGCCTCGCGAACGGCGTAGCCCTCCATCTCCAGGTTGATGCGCACGACCTCGCGTACCTGCGGGTCGTCGTCGACGAGCAGCACGAGCGGGCCGCGGGCCGGCTTCCCGGGGCCCGAGCGCTCGAGGAAAGCCTCGAGGTCGCCGCGCTTGAACCGGCGATGCCCGCCGGGTGTGTAGAAGGCCGGCACTCGCCCGACGTCGGACCACTTCCTGATCGTGCTCTGAGCCACGCCCAGGAACTTCGCGGCGTGGCCGAGGGTCAGCCAGTCGCTTTCGCCGGCGGCAGCCCGCCGTGAACCGGGTTCTCGCGTCGCCACCCCGCAAATCTACCCAAACGTGCGCGTTCCTAACACGCCTCGTCAGGGAGTAATGGTGGAACCTTGGTTCCCGGAGGTCGGAATGTGGAGCGTGCGGTTGTACGTGACGGTCTGGCCCGACCGCGGATTGTCCTGGATCGCCTGCCCCAATGCCACGCCGATGGCGAAGACCAGGGCCACGACGAGAATGCGCACGCTCCACCGGACAAACTCGTGGCGCCGCCGTTGGCGCCGACGCTCGTTGCGCTGGACCGGGCTCAGTGCATTCACGGCTTGTAGTCGACCGCGCCGCGCTGGTAGAGGTGGAACGCGGCGTCCTCCACCAGGGCGAGAGTGCGTGGCCAACCGGGCGTCGCCGCATGCTCGGAAACCGAGTCGCGCACCCATGCTTCCGCCCGCTCGTAGAGAGCCACCAACTCCTCCAGCGTGAACGTCTGCCCGATTCGGCGGCGCAGCTCTCCGGTCACGACCTCCAGCTGCGCGCTCAATCGGTCGGCCGCGACGGGATCGCGGGACGCGGCCTCGAAGCGGCGGTAGCCGTCTTCCCACTCTCGCCTGGCGACGTCGATCACTACCGACACGGGCGCAGAACCTATCCGTTACGCCGCGCAGCAAACAGACGGCCATGCCGGGTCGAGCTCCGCGAGGATCCGCTCGCCCAGCTCGTAGCGCGGGTGCGCCAGCGCGAACGCCACGTGGGCGTGCAGGCATTTGAGGCTCCCCGCTCCCGCACGCGTACCACCCACGCCCAGATCGAGTTCGGGCCGGAGCCGCCGTTGCTCTGCATGCGCGCGCTCCAGACTCGCCCCCAGCTGGGGATCCTCGGCGACGGCGCGCGTCCAACGTTCGACGCCACCGGCCGCTTCAAGCCGGGAAACGGCCGTCACGAGTTGGGGACAGGTGAGCCAGAAGGTCGTCGGGAACGGCTCGCCGTTGTCGTCGAACGCGTTCTGCTCCGTGACGGCGGGATGTCCGAACGGGCAACGGACCGCGACGCGCCTGAAAGCCCGCGGTGGCCGGCCTAGCTGACGTTCGACGGCGGCGAGATCACTTTCCATCACCGCCGATCGTACTGTGCGCTTTCTTCCAGGCCTCGATGCCCTTGACGATGAAGAGGTGCTCGTACGGCCGGATCAACCCCAGCCTGCGCGCCTCGCGCGCGAGCGCGTCGCTGCTTGCCGAGAACGCGAGCCGGTCCTGCAACGCACGCTTCTCGGCCGCCAGCCGATCGACTTCCGCGCGCCGCGAGGAGAGCTGATGGCGTGTTTCGAACCAGCTTCTGAGCGGGTGGTAATACGCGTACCCGATCGCCACAACCAGCACGACCACGAACCACCGCCGCGCGAGCGTGGCAAGGGGTGGACGACGTGAAGCCCGCGCAGCCATGAGCGCAGGATTCGCTGAAGCTCCGCCCGCTCCTCCGAGAAAGCGACGCCTTAGTTAGAGAACGACGTCGACCTTGATGACGTTCGTCGAGCCGGGGATGTTGACCGCAGTCCCAGCGGTGATCACCACCGTGTCGCCCGACTCGATCAGCCCTGCCTCTTTGGCCGCGTCCAGCGAACGGTTCCAGAGATCCTCGACGTCCTTGCACTCGGGGATCCAGATCGGCGTCACGCCCCACTCGATCGCCATCTGGTGCACCGACCAGAGCTTGTGGGTCAGCGCGACGATCGGCCGTCGTGGACGCAGCCTCGCGACCGCCGACGCCGTGCGCCCCGTGAAAGTGGGGACAAGCATCGCCTTCGCGCCGAGCGCCTCGGCGAGGTCGCAGGCAGCATTCGACATGGCGTTTCCGATCGTCGGGTCCTCAGTCGCTTCGGGGATCTGATGCCGGTAGCCGAGGCTCGGCTCGACCGCGCGGGCGATGCGGTCCATCGTCTGCACCGCCTGTACCGGGTACTCGCCCATTGCGGTTTCGCCCGAGAGCATGATCGCGGAAGTCCCGTCGAGAACCGCGTTCGCCACGTCGCTGGCCTCCGCGCGCGTCGGCTCGGGATGGTGGATCATCGACTCGAGCATCTGCGTCGCCGTGATCACGGGCTTCCCGCGCTCGAGGGCCTTGAGGATGATCCGCTTCTGCACGAGCGGGACGAGCTCCGGGCCGATCTCGACGCCGAGATCGCCGCGGGCGACCATCACGGCGTCCGCCTCAGCGAGGACGTCGTCGAGCGCATCGCATGCCTCCGCCTTTTCAATCTTTGCGATCACGTGAGCGGGCGATCCCTCCTGCTCAAGCAGCGCTTTCAGATCGCGAACGTCGGCCGCCGACCGGACGAAAGAGAGCGCAATGAAGTCGCAGCCGAGCTCGAGGGCGAACGGCAGATCCTCGAGATCCTTGCGTGTCAGCGAGGGAATCGGAATTGGAACGCCCGGAAGATTCACGCCCTTGTGGGACGTCACCCTCCCGCCGACGACGATGCCGCAGCGCGCGCGGCCGGACTCGACCACCTCGACGCGCAGCCGAATCATCCCGTCGTCGATGAGGACCTCATGCCCGGGCCGCAGCACCTCGCCGATCGCCGCCGGCGCGATCGGCAGCTCGCCGTTGCGCGCTCCATCCTCGCCGATGACGACAGTGACCTCGCCGCCTTGCGGCAGGTCGAGCGCCTCCTCGAGACCACCGACACGGAACTTCGGTCCCTGGAGGTCGCCGATCAGCGCGAGCGGCCGGCCGACCTCCTCCTGGACTTCGCGGACGAGCCTCGCTCTGGCCGCGTGATCCTCATGAGTCCCGTGCGAGAGGTTGAGGCGTGCCGCGTCCATCCCCGCCTCGACCAACTCCCGCACCTTCTCGTGGGTCGAGCAGGCAGGCCCGATAGTCGCGACGATCTTCGTCCGGCGCGGCGTGACGGAAGCCATGCATGCAGGGTAGCGCCAGAGGACGCTACCGCCCGGATCGCGGAAACGCGTTCCAGCCCGGATACACGGCGGCGTCGCCGAGCTCTTCCTCGATCCGGAGCAGCTGGTTGTACTTCGCCACGCGGTCGGTGCGGGACGGTGCGCCCGTCTTGATCTGGCCTCCGCCGGTCGCTACGACCAGGTCGGCGATCGTCGTGTCCTCGGTCTCGCCGGAGCGATGGGAGACGACCACCCCGTAGCCGTTGGCGCGCGCAAGCTCGATTGCGTCCAGCGACTCCGTCAACGTTCCGATCTGGTTCACCTTCACGAGGATCGCGTTGGCAACTCCCTCGTCGATCCCGCGCTGGAAGCGCTCGACGTTCGTCACGAAGAGGTCGTCGCCGACGAGCTGCAGGCGATCACCGAGACGTTCGGTCATGGTCTTCCACGCGCCCCACTCGTCCTCCGCGAGCCCGTCCTCGATCGAGACCACCGGATAGCGATCGGCGAGTGTCGCGTAGAGATCGATCAGCTCGTCCGCGCTCATGATCTGGCCCTGGCGCTCGAGGTGATAGCCGCCGTCGCGGTACAGCTCGGTCGAGGCGGGATCGAGCGCGATCGCAACGCGGTCGCGGTGCCCCACTCGCTCCGCCGCCTCGAGCACGGCCTCGACCGCGGCCTCGGTCGAGCCCAGCTCCGGGGCGAAACCGCCCTCGTCGCCGACTCCGGTGGAGAGCCCGCGCTCGTGCAGCACGTCCTTGAGCGCATGAAAGGTCTCCGCGCCGATCCTCAGTGCTTCGGCGAAGGAGTCCGCGCCGGCGGGAACGAGCATGAACTCCTGCAGGTCGAGCGAGTTCTGGGCGTGCGCGCCGCCGTTGATCACGTTCATCATCGGCACGGGGAGGACGTGGGCGCCGACTCCGCCGATCCAGCGGAACAGCGAGACACCGGCGTGCGCTGCACCGGCCTTCGCCGTGGCCAGCGAGACGCCGAGAATCGCATTGGCCCCGAGGCGTGACTTGTTCTTCGTCCCGTCGAGCTCGATCAGCGTCAGGTCGAGCGTGCGCTGGTCTTCGGCGTCGAGCCCGGCAACTGCGCCCGCGATCTCCGTGTCGACGTTGCGGACGGCGTTGAGGACGCTCTTGCCGCGGAACGAACGCTCATCGCCGTCGCGCAACTCGACGGCTTCGAACTGCCCGGTGGACGCGCCCGAAGGCACCGCTGCGCGCCCGACGGCGCCCGACTCGAGGACGACGTCGACTTCAACGGTCGGATTTCCGCGCGAGTCGAGAATCTGGCGCCCGTGCACGCGCGCGATCGTGGACGCGCTCATGCGAACTCCTCCTTCGCACGATCGAAGTAGCGGTCTTGCTCTTCCAACGGCAGCTCTGCGAACGACTTCCCTTCCTCGGAGGCGTAGCGCTCGGCGCGCTCCACGCGCTCGACGAACCGTCGCGACATGGCGCGCAAGGCCAACTCGGGATCGACGTTCAAGCGCCGCGCGACGTTGACCGCCGCGAAGAGCACGTCGCCCATCTCCTCGAACACGTGCGCGGGCGGCTCCGTCTCCGGCGCCGTCTCGCCCGCCTCCGCGAGCGCCTCCTTCAGCTCGCGTACCTCGTCGTCGAGATCGGCGAGCGCGCCGGCGGTGTCCGGATACTCGAAGTCGACCGCCGCCGCGCGCCGCTGCACCTTGCGGGCGTAGAGGAGCCCGGGAAGCGACTCCGGCACGTCGTGAAAGATCCCGGCGCGACCTTCCAGGTCGCGTTTAGAGGACTCCCAGGAGAGCCTTACCTCCCCGGCGGAGCCAAGCTCAGCTCCACCGAACACATGGGGGTGGCGTCGCACGAGCTTCTCGTGAACGCCCCGCGCAATGTCCTCCAACCCCAGTTGGCCCTTCTCCGCCAGGAGCAGGGCCAGGAAGTACACCTGGAACAGCAGGTCGCCGAGCTCGTCCGCGAGCTTCGCGTCATCCCCGCCGATCGCCGCGTCGGCGACCTCGTAGGCCTCCTCGACGGTGTGCGGGACGATCGTGCGCTCGGTCTGCTCGCGATCCCAGGGACACTCGCGGCGCAGCCGCTCGGTCAGCTCCTGGAGGTCGACGAGCGCCTCGGCGAGGCTCACTTAGCCGGTAGTGGTGGTAGAGCCCGTCAGGGTGGCGCAGGGATCCGGGTTGGGCGCGTACCCGACCTGGTACTTGATGCCCGACTTGCAAAAGCTCTTCTTCTTCGAGTCGACCCACTTTGTCATCGCGTCGTTCTTCCGCTGCTGTTCGAGCTGCTGCTTGATCGACGCCTCGACCTTGTTCAGCGTGGTCGTCTGCGCGGCTTTGACGTCGGAGAGCGCCTGGATGATGTGGTAGCCGTACTGCGTATGAACCGGCTGTGACAGCTCGCCCTTTTTCAGACTGAACGCGGTCTTGTCGAAGGCCGGGACGGTCTGCCCCTTGGAGATGGTCAGCTTGCCGCCGTTCGCGGCGGAGCCAGGGTCCTTCGAGTACTTCTTCGCCAGCTTGGCGAAGTTGGCGCCGGCCTTCAGCTGTGCGTAGAGACTGTCGGCGAGGGCCTTCTTCGCCACCAGGATGTGACGAACCTCGCGCGTCTGAGGCTGCCCGTACTGCGACTTGTGTGAGTTGTAGTAGGCCTTGATCTCTTCCTTCGAGACCTTGACGTTGCTCGTCACCTTCTTGAACAGGGCCTCCGAGATCAGCTGGGCGCGCACCTCTTCCTTGGCCTGACCCTCTGTCAGGCCTTGCTGCTTGAGCGTCTTCTGGTAGCGCTGGTCGCTGCCGCCGTAGAACTGCTTCTTCAGCTGGTCGATGCGCTTGTTCACATCGCTGTCGGTGATCTTGATCCCCATGGTGTCGGCCTCTTGCGCGAACTCGGCCCGCTGAATCAGGAATGTCACAGCCTGGCCCTTGAGCTGCTCGTACGCGGTGGAGCCGGGCTTCGGGAACGGGCGCTTCTGCGCGTCGTAGCTCTTCTTCGCGCGGTCCATGAGCCCGTTGAACTGGTCCTTGGTGATCGACTGGGCGCCGACGACGGCGGCGTCATTGGAGCTCAGCGTCGCTGTCGAGGTGCCGCCGCAGCCTGCGGCGACGAGCACGAGCGAGATGAACGCAAGAAGAATGGATCGTTTCATTGAAAAAGCGCCATTTGCAGCGGATTCGTCACGCTGCCTGACGCGCGGCCAGTATAGCATCGACCAGTCGGAGCGCCTGCGGGAAACCGTCCTCGCGCAGGGAGACCTCGCGGTTCGCGATGGTGTAGACGGCGGTGTCGACCCGGCGCCGCAGGTCTCGCAGCTCGTCGGCGCCGAGCACCATCTGCCCGACGCTCGCCTTGCCGCCGCGGAAGACGAAGTAGTCGGCGCCGGCGCGCGCGAGCTTCAGCTTCGCCTCCTGGATCAGGAAGAGATTCTCCACGGGCTCGGGGAGCGGGCCGAAGCGGTCCTGCGTTCCGGCCTGCAGCTCGCGCAGCTCGTCCTCGGACTCGCTCAGCGCCAGCCGACGATGGAGGTCGATCTTGAGAGCCTCCGACGCGATGTAGTCCGGCGGAACGTACGCATCCACCCGCGCGTCGACGCGGACGGGGCGCGCCGCGACACGGCGCTCGCCGGAGAGCTCGGCGACCGCCTCGGCGAGCATCTCGACATAAAGCTCGAAGCCGAGCGCCGCGACATGGCCCGATTGCTCGTCGCCCAGCAGGTTGCCGGCGCCCCGGATCTCGAGATCGCGCATCGCGATCGCGAAGCCGGCGCCGAGCTCGGTGTGATCGGCGAGCGTGGCAAGGCGCGCGCGTGCCTCGGGAGTCAGCTCCGACATGTCCGGATAGAAGAGATACGCATGGGCGGTCACATCGGATCGGCCGACCCTGCCGCGGATCTGGTAGAGCTGGGA
>CATPAS010000380.1 GCA_955652075.1 uncultured Gaiellaceae bacterium
ACCGTGGATAGCCACGTCGTCGGCGTACTCGTGCAGGCGAACTACGGGCGGCGCGAGCGCTTCCGAGTCGACGGGGTTCCCGTCGGAAAGCTGATCGGCAACCGGATCCCCCTACCGGGCGGCGACGGGGAGGGAGGCTCGATCATCGGCATCGTCGCAACCGATGCGCCGCTCCTGCCGCACCAGTGCAACCGGCTGGCTCAGCGCGCTGGACTAGGGGGCGGACGGATGGGCGGGACCGCCGCTCATTCGAGCGGCGACATCTTCATCAGCTTCGCCACCGGCAACCGCGGCCTCGGTGCGGAGGGCGAGATTCCCGTCTGCATGCTCTCGGACTCCGAGATCACTCCGTTCTACGAAGCGGTGATCGAGTCGACCGAGGAAGCGATCCTCAACGCGCTGCTCGCGGCCGAGACCATGACCGGCCGAGACGGCAACACCGTGCACGCGCTCGAACCGAAGCTGCTTGTAGAAGTCCTCAGGCAAGCCTGAGCCTGCGACGTTCGAGGGGGCGGCCGCGCATGGCACGGCGGTCGTCCTCGCTGAGAGCGTCAACCGGAGCCCAGCCGACGTACCCGCAGCGCGGGCAATCGGGGTTGGCCTGCCGCAGTGGATTGGGGTTCAGCTTTCTGTGACTACCGCAGCGAAGGCACTCGACGACGAGCGACTCCATGGTCTCATCTTCGTCGGGCGAGGGAGATCGGCGTCCCCCGACTGGGGGAGGGGACCTAGGCCCTCTCGGCGGCAACGCGTTCCGCCGCCTCCAGCAGCTCGTCCCAGGTGCGGAGCTTCACCCGCGGGCGGCCAAGCCTCTCGCCGGACGCTCGTTCGTGCTCGTCGATCGACGTCCAGCCCGGATACATGACCGCCCGAACGACCCGCTCCGCGAGGAGTGCCTCGACCGCGTCGGCCGTGACCTCCTCCCGGTGAGAGAGGCGTCCTTCGTGAACGTCGTCGAGTAGCTGCGCGACCGTCTCGGTCGCGTCTTTCTTGTTCGTGCCGATGATCCCCGTTGGGCCGCGCTTGATCCAGCCGGCGCAGTACGACTGCGCGACGTGGTTGCCGTCGGTGTCGACGACCCGGCCGAGCTCGTTCCGGATCGTCCCTCGCCCCTCCTCGAAGGGAAGCTCGGGCAGTCCCACGCCGCGATAGCCGACGCTGCGAAAGACGAGACCGCACTCGAGCTTTTCCCGCTCGTCGGTCGGCACGGCAACCAGACTGCCATCCTGCTCCTCGAGCCTGTTGCGCACGAGCTCGATCGACCCGACGCGCTCGTCGCCGTGAATTGCAATGGGTGATGCGAGGAACCGAAGTCGAAGCGTGACCGGCTTGCCGGTCGGCTCGCGCGCGGCGAAGTCCCTCAGCACCTCCATGTTCCGCCTTGCATTCGTGTCGCCCTCGAGCGACGCCTCGCTCGCGGGATCGAGGTCGAGCTCGGCGGGGTCGACGACAACGTCGGCACCGGCGAGCTCGCCGAGCTCCTTGAGCTCCTGCGTCGTCCACGAGGCCTGCGCCGGCCCTCGGCGTCCCACCACGACGATGTCCTTGATCGTCGACGTCCCGATCGCCTCGATCGCCGGGTCTGTGGTGTCCGTCGGCGCGAGCTCCTCTGGAGTCAGGGCGAGCATGCGTGCGACGTCTAGAGCGACGTTCCCGTTCCCGATCACGACGGCGCGCTCGACGTTCAGGTCGAACTCGAGCTCCTGAAAGTCGGGATGGCCGTTGTACCAGGCGACCAGCTCGGTGGCCGACCACGATCCGGGCAGGTCCTCGCCGGGGATGCCGAGCCGGCGATCGGTCTGGGCGCCGAAGGCGTAGATGACGGCGTCGTAGAGCCTCGTAAGGTCGCCGTGCGACAGATCGCGACCCACCTCGACGTTGCCGAAGAACCGGAAGCCGGGCTTGAGGGCGATCCGCTCGAAGGCGCGCGAGACTGTCTTCAGCTTCGGATGGTCGGGCGCGACGCCGAGGCGCACGAGACCCCAGGGCGTCGGGAGCCGCTCGATCATGTCCACCTCGACCGAGGCTTCCGCGTCGAGCAGCGCGCCGGCGGCGTAGAAGCCGGCCGGCCCGGAACCAACGACCGCGACACGGAGCGGCCCGCTCATGACGACGATGCTAGAAGGTCAGGCGGAGCAGCCTGAACCGCAGCCGCCGGCGGCACCTTCGGCCTCGGCGCCTTCTTCGACCTGGAAGGAATGGCCGCAGCCGCAGGAAGAGCTGGCATTCGGATTGTTGATCGCGAACCCGGCCGCCTGAATGGAATCGACGAAGTCGATCTCCGCGCCCTGGAGGTACGGCGCGCTGAACGGATCGACGACCACCTGGACGCCGTGCATCTCGAACTCGACGTCGCCGTCGGCGGCGCCGCGGTCGAATCCGAGCCCGTACTGGAAGCCCGAGCAGCCGCCGCCCTGAATGGCGACGCGAAGGACGCTGACGTCCTCCTCCTCGGCGATCAGCTGCTTGATCTTCGCGGCCGCGGCCTCGGTCACGGTCATCAGCGGCAGGACTCTTTCCTGGAGCTCCATCGTGAATCTGATCCTAGCAACGAGGGCGGCTTCCATGGCACCCCGGAGGGGTGAGTTTGTAACACTCGTCTCAGGCACAGTTGAGCGGTTTTCGCCATGCTTCGTGGCGTTGGAGGGGACCTGTTAGGTTCCCCGTCGCCCAAGGGGAAGGACGCGTGCTCGACAACTGGCTGCCGTTCCTGATCTACGCGATCTTCGCGCTGATCATTCCCGCATCGATGATGTGGTTCTCCTTCGTCTTTGCGACGCGCCCGCACAAGCGCACACGCTGGCGCGAGCTTCCCTTCGAGTCTGGCGTCTCCACGGGCGCTCCCAGGGTGCAGCGCTTCACGGTCAGCTTCTACCTCACCGCGATGCTCTTCATCGTCTTCGACATCGAGATCGTGTTCCTGTATCCGCTCGCGGTCATCCTCCACCAGCTCGCGTGGTTCGGCTTCCTCGAGTTCCTCTTCTTCATCGCGATCCTCGTGATCGCCTATGTCTACGTCTGGCGAAAGGGTGCGCTCGATTGGCAGTAGAGGACGGGAAGAAGCTCCGCGACCACGGTCTCCAGTCCGAACGCCTGCTCTGGCCCACGAAGGGACCCGGCGTGTTCGAGCAGGAGGTCGCCGCGATGGAGCAGGCCGTCGGCCTCACGACGCTCGAGAAGGCCGTCGCGTGGGCGCAGACGAAATCGATGTGGCCCGACACGTTCGGGCTCGCCTGCTGCGCCATCGAGATGATGTCCATCGTCTCGTCACGCCACGACATCGCGCGGTTCGGGATGGAGGCCTTCCGTGCATCGCCGCGGCAGGCCGACCTGCTGATCGTGTCCGGCCGCGTCGTGCACAAGATGGCCGCGCCGATTCGCCAGGTGTACGACCAGATGCTCGAGCCGAAGTGGGTCATCGCCATGGGCGCATGCGCCAGCTCGGGCGGCATGTTCAACAACTACACCACCCTTCAGGGGGTGGACAAGATCTTGGCGGTGGACGTGCACGTGCCGGGATGCCCTCCACGGCCGGAAGCGCTGATGGAAGGCATCGTCCGGCTGCACGAGAAAGTCATGGCCGGCGTCCCACCCGCCTACGAGATCCGCGGAGTCGCATCCTGAACTACAACCGCGTCCCCGGGCTCGTGGAAGTTCAGGAACACCACGGCGAGACGACCGTCACCGTCGACACGCCACGTCTGGTGGAAGCCGCACTGCACTTGCGTGACGAGCTCGGCTTCAACTTCCTCTCGGACGTCGCGGCCACGGACTACCTGGGCTGGGGCGCGAAGGGCGTCTCCGGTTACATCGGAACGCACCGCGGCCGCGACCTGAACGTGCCTTCGACGCAGGGCTACCAGCGTCTGCCACGGCCCAAGCCGCGCCGGTTCTCGGTCAGCTACCACCTGCTCGGTCTTCGTGCCGGCGCACCGCGCGTGCGCCTACAGGCCTGGGTCGACGAGGACGAGCAGGTTCCGAGCCTCGTCAGCGTCTGGCCGACGGCAGATTGGCACGAGCGCGAGGCCTTCGACATGATGGGCATTCGCTTCGAAGGCCACCCGAACCAGCGTCGCATCCTCATGGACGACGACTGGGAGGGCCATCCGCTCCGCAAGGACTATCCGATCGGCGGCGAACCGGTGCGCTTCTCGGGAGAGGCGTAGTGGCGATCGCTCCAGAGCGTCCGAGGATCTACCAGGGCAGTCGCATCCCCTCGCCGATTCCGAGCGTGCTGGAAGTACGCGAGGACCTGAGGACGTCGGAGGACGTCCTCACCGTGAACTTCGGCCCGAATCATCCCTCCACGCACGGCGTGCTGCGGCTCGTCGTCGACCTGCACGGCGAGGAGGTCGTCGGACTCGCGGCGGTAATCGGCTATCTGCACACCGGCTTCGAGAAGAACATGGAGCAGAAGAGCTGGTGGAAGGCGATCACGTATGCACCGCGCATCGACTACTTGTCGTACCAGAACAACGAGCTCGTCTTCGTCCTGGCAGTCGAGAAGTTGCTCGGCCTCGAGGTGCCTTCGCGTGCGACCTGGATGCGCATGCTGCTCGCAGAGCTGAACCGCATCCACTCGCATCTCGTCTGGCTCGCGACGGCCGCGCTCGAGCTCGGAGCGATCTCGATGTTCTGGTACTGCTTCCGCGAGCGCGACCGCATCCTCGATCTGTTCGAGCTCGTCGCCGGTGGCCGCATGCACACGCGTTACTTCCAGGTCGGCGGCCTCGCCGAGGATGTACCGCCGGGCTTCTGGGCCGAGTGCGCGAAGTTCGTCGAGGTGATGCCGAAGGCGGTCGACGACTACGAGGCCCTCATCGATCGGAACGAGATCTGGCTCGAGCGCACCCAGGGCCTCGGCCTCCTGTCTGCCGACGATGCGATCGCGCTCGGGCAGTCCGGCCCGGTTCTTCGGGCCTCCGGCGTCGACTGGGACCTTCGCCGCGCGCAGCCGTACTTGGCCTACGACCAGGTCGATTTCCGCGTCCCCGTCTACCAGGAGGGGGACGTCTACGCCCGGTATCGCGTGCGAATGGAGGAGCTGCGCGAGTCCGTGAAGATCGTCGAGCAGGCGGTGCGGCGGATGCCGGGCGGGCCATGGATCGCAGAGGACCGCAAGGTCGTGTTGCCGCCGCGCGAGGAGCTCCACACGTCCATGGAGTCCCTCATCCACCACTTCAAGATCGTCACCGAGGGTTTCAGCGTGCCGGAGGGCGAGGTGTACATGACGGTCGAGTCTCCGCGCGGCGAGCTTGGCTGCTACGTGGTGTCGGACGGCGGACCGAAGCCGTGGCGCGTGAAGTTCCGCGCCCCGTCGTTCGTCGCGCTGGAGGCGACCGCGACGTGCATGCGCCAGGCGCTCGTCGCCGACATGATCGCGATCGTCGGCTCGCTGGACACGGTCATGGGCGAGGTCGACCGATGAGCACCTACTACGAAGACGTACAGCAGATCAAGGCGCAGTATCCGAACTGGCGCTCCGCAACACTGCCGGCGCTGCGGCTTGCGCAGGAGAAGCACGGCTATCTGTCGGAGGAAGCGTTGCGCGAATGCGCAGACGCTCTCGGCACGACGCCCGCATTCTGCGAGGCCGTCGCCTCGTTCTACGACATGCTGCAGCTCGCGCCGACGGGGCGGCACATGATCGAGGTGTGCACGAACGTGTCGTGTGCGCTCGTCGGCGCTCAACAGGTCCTCGAGGGCTTCGAGCAGGAGCTCGGCATCCGCGCGGGCGAAACGACGGCGGACGGCGAGTGGACGCTGCGCCCGGTCGAATGCCTTGGCGGCTGCGGCTGGGCGACGATCGTCGCAGTCGACCACCGTTACCGCACGCACGTGAAGCCTGAGGACGTGCCGGCGATCGTGCAGGAGCTGCGCAGTGGTGAGTGAGCCGCGCATGATCGTCCTGGCCGGGGCCGACGAGCGCGACCTGACGAAGCTCGCAGAGTACGAGTCGATCGGCGGGTACCAAGCACTGCAGAGGGCGCGCGGCATGACATCGCAGGCAGTGATCGACGAGGTGACCACGTCGGAGCTGCGCGGCCGCGGCGGCGCCTTCTTCCCCACGGGCCGGAAGTTGGCGTTCGTCCCGAAGCCGGACCAGAACCCGAATCCGCACTACGTCGTCGTCAACGCCGACGAGTCGGAGCCGGGCAGCTTCAAGGACAACGAGATCATGGCGCGCGTCCCGCATCGGTTCTTCGAGGGCTGCCTCATCGCCGCGCATGCGATCGAGTCCAACAACGTGTTCGTCTACATCCGTGGCGAGTACACCGGGCCGTACGAGATTCTGCTCGGCGCGCTGAAGGAGCTCGAGGCGCGCCCGGACCTGCGCGGGGACGTGACGATCGTGCTGCACCGCGGCGCCGGCGCGTACATCTGCGGCGAGGAGACCGCCCTGCTCGAGAGCCTCGAGGGCAAGCGCGGCTTCCCCCGCATCAAGCCCCCGTACTTCCCCGCCGCCATCGGCCTCTACGGCGGGCCCCCCGTGGTCAACAACGGCGAGACGCTGTCCAACCTGCGGTGG
>CATPAS010000381.1 GCA_955652075.1 uncultured Gaiellaceae bacterium
GAACCGGCCCAGTCGCTGTCGAGCACGGCGAGCCGGCTGCTGCCCGCGGGACCGCCGGCTCCGCTCACGGTCGCTCTGCACAACGGGCTCCGCATTCAGTTGCCGATCGCGCAGAACCGGGTCACCGCGATCGGCTACCACTCCTCCGGCGACGGAGCGCTCCCGCTGAGCGCGCTTGGCCGTCAGGGCAACGAAGGCGCGCTCTTGCGACTCGCGCACAAGATCTTCGGGGGCGGCGGCGCGGGCTTCGTGTACTACCAGCTGAACGGCGGCGAGACCGCAGTGCTGGACGTCGGCGCCCTACCGGGTACAGACGTCTACGCGCCGGTGGACGGCACCATCGTCGGGATCTCGGGCTACATCCTCAACGGCCAACGTTACGGCTCGCGTATCGACATCCAACCATCCGCCGATCCGTCACTCGTGGTCTCGCTCACCCATTTGAGCCCCGACCCGGCTCTCACCGTCGGCTCGACGATCGCCGCGTCGAGCACGAAGGTCGGCCGCGTGATCGATCTGTCCGGAGTGGAGAAGCAGGCGCTCTCGAAGTACACGCAGGACGCGGGCAACCACGTGGCGATCGAGCTGCGCCCCGCAGCAACCCTCCTGCCCTAATCCGCGAGAATCACTCCGTGAGAATCCTCTTCATCGCAGATGCGGTCGGCGTGCCCGGCCGTCGCGCCATCGAAGCGCGCCTCCGGTCGCTGCGCGATGAACTGCGCGCAGATCTCTGCATCCTCAACGGCGAAAACCTCGCGGACGGCATCGGCATCACCCCCAAGCTCGCCGACAAGATGCTCGCCGCCGGCGCCGACGCGATCACGCTCGGCAATCACGTGTGGCGTCGCGGCGAGATCATTCCGTACTTGAAGGAGAACGAACGAATTATCAGTCCGGCGAACCTGTCGAAGCGCGCTGCCGGCAAAGGGCTCACGTTCGTCTCGGCAGTCGACGGAACGGACGTCGCCGTGATCAACCTGCTCGGCGCGCTCTTCCTCGGCCCGCCCGTCGGCCCCTTCGAGGTGATCGACGAGCTCGTCGAGGAGGCGCAGAAGCGCACGCCGGTGATCGTGGTCGACATGCACGCAGAAGCGACGAGCGAGAAGGTTGCCCTGGCGAGATGGCTCGACGGCAAGGTGACTGCGGTCTTCGGAACGCACACGCACATCCAGACGAACGACGCACGCGTTCAGCCCGGTGGCACGGCGGCCATCACCGACGCAGGGATGACGGGGCCGCACGACTCCGTGATCGGCGTCCAAGCGGAGCTCGCGATCAGGGCGATGCGCACCGGCATGCCCATCCGCTTCGAAACGGCATCGGGTGACGTGCGGATCGAGGGCGTGCTCGTCGAGTGCGGAGCAGACGGCCGCGCAACAAAATGCGAAGCTGTGCGCGTCTCGGTGCGGTGACGCCGGACATTCGATACGCGAACAACGGCGAGGTCAATCTCGCCTACCAGGTCCTGGGCGACGGTCCGATCGATCTCGTGTACGTCGCCGGCGCGCTGACGAACCTCGCACTTGCCTGGGAGCAACCAGGCCATCGCCGCGAGCTCAAGGGGATTCCGGGGGAGTGGCGGCTGTTCGCCGCAACGTGACGACGAGCACAGCGACGAGCACAACGAGCGTGAGGTCTCGCGCGAGCAGCACCCACGAAAGGCCGGCTTCGAAGTTGAGCGCAAGCCTGAAGTAGCGAGACGGGAACCAGACCTGCGTCAGAACGAGCGCGACGCCGAGGAGCGCACTCGCTCCGAGCCCGCGGCGGCCACGCACGAGCGGCACGATCGCAATCAGCCAGATCGGGAACTGCGGCGACAGCACCTTTGCGAAGGCGATGAACGCACAGAGTGAAGCAGCGGTCGAGCGAACGAGGGCTTCGGCGCCGCCACGCCCTCGCGCGAACGCCGCCCAGATCCAGATCAGCACACCCGCCTGCAGCACCGTCGAGGCCACTGCCAGCCACTCGGGGGCGGTTCCGGCGAGATTCTGGGAACCGTGGCTCGTCTCTCCGGTTACGCCGAGCCCGAAGACGTGATGGCCGGCCAGGAGGAGTGCCGAGCCCAGACTCTCCACCTGCAGCGGCCGGCTCAGCTGAACCCTGAGGCTCTGCCACACGCCGCCGGGCGACAGGATGACTAACGGAACGAAGACTGCGGCGACAACGCCCAACGTCAGCGCGAGGCAGGTAAGCGCCTCACGCCGGCCCGCCCGCTTCCAGACGAACGCAACGCCGAGCGGCACGAGCACGGCTGGATAGAGCTTCGCGGTGACGCCGAGCCCGAGTAGCGCATGACCGAGTCGAAGCCGTCTCGACACGAGCGCGGCGAGAGACGCGGCGACGAGGGCCGCCGGCCACAGGTCGAAGCGACTGAGAACGACCGGGCCCAGCAAGAGCGGGGCGATTGCCGCAAAGCAGAGCGCGGCCCAGACGTTCACCGTGCTACGCCGCAGCGCGCGCAGGACAACCGCCATGGACGCGAGCGCGGCGGCGCCGCACAACCACATGAGCGTCTCAAAGGAGCGACGGAAGCCGACCGACACGTCCTGATTCCGGCCGGGCTTGGCAAGCCCAGGGAGGGCGAAGACCGGCAGCGCGCCGGGCGGGTATTCAACCTCGAAGTCGCGGTACGGAACCTTTCCGTCCGCGATCGCGTTGCCGTAGCGCTGGTAGACGGGCGTGTCGATGATCTGCTTCCGCGTGTAGAAGCCGACATGCAGCAGCGTCCACGAGACGACGAAGAGTGCGATCGCCGCGAACGCCGCGGCGACCACGGAGCGCTCAGATGCCGGCTTCGGACTGCTCACGGCCACTCGAGAGCAGAGCAAACACGACGAAGGGGAAGAACCACGGGATGTAGAGGTAGAACCAGTGCGTCAGCACGAGCTCGAAGCCGATCAAGAGCGCCCCGCTCAGGGCGGCCAACTGTAACGGCGTCTTCGTGCGCGGCACGAATGCGGCGGCGAGAGCGCCGAGCACGAGGATGCCTTCGAGCACGCGCTGGAGGACGTGCAGGTCCGGGATTCCCCGGGCGTGGTACTGCGCCCAGTCCCAGAGCGAGAAGGGGGAGTTGCGCGTGATCTGCGTCTTCAGCGTCCGGTCGTAGAACGTCTGCGCCGCCTGGATGGGATGGGCGTCGAGCGCCAGGACGGAGAACGCAACGAGGGTGGCCAGCAGGAATCCCGCCGCAAAGGCAAGCGCGGGACGAGGTCGCCGGACCGGCCCGGGGTACGTCAGCCAGAGCGGTGCGACAATGAGCGTTGCGAACTTCGTCCAGCCGGACAGGGCGACTGAGATCCCGCGCACCCAGGGAGAGCTCGCCAGCCAGAAGCCGAAGATGAGGAAGACCGGCACGATCGCGTCGTTCGTGTTCGACATCGAGACGTACTGCGTGAACGGGAACGCCGCCCACGCGAACGCAAGGGCGGAGCCGAGCCACCGGCCGCCGTAGCGTAAGCCGACGAGTCCCAGCCCGAGCGCGCAGAGCACGTCGAAAATGATCGAGGTGAGGTGCACCGCGGGCAGCTGGTCCCACTTGCCCGACCAGCCCCGGATCCAATACCCCGGGAGGTACGCCTCATACGCAACGGGCCCGTAAGTGTCGCCGAGCGGGTTGGCCGACTCGCAGCGGCCGTTGAACTGGATCCGGTCCCGAATCTCGCCACTGGAGTCGGCCGGCCCACAAGCTTTGAGGCTGTCCTCCTTTGGAAAATGGTTGTACGGCATCTCACCGCTGGCGATTCGCTGTGCGCCGATCACGCCCGCGTAGCCGACGTCGATGACGTTCGAATCCTCGATGTTGAGCCCGATGCGGAAGCCGATGAGGAAGACCGCCGCGGCGAGGAGCACGGCCGGCTTCCAGATCGGGCGCGCGGCGCGCACGGGGCGGCCACGCGCGCCAATCCAAAGGCAGCGTGCGAGCAGGTAGACGAGCGGTGGATAAGCGAGC
>CATPAS010000382.1 GCA_955652075.1 uncultured Gaiellaceae bacterium
AACGGCGCCCATGTGCGCGAACTGGACGAGGTCCTCTGGCCGCGCGTCGGCGTTCGCACCGGAGTCGAGGAGGACGGAGGGACCGCGGCGCGCGGGGATCGTCACCGCGATCGCCGGTCGGCGCACGCCCGGGATCCGGCGGATCACCAGCAGGGAGGCCGCGAGCATCGCACCGGTGTTGCCCGCGGAGACAACGGCGTCGGCCCTGCCGTCACCGACCACGCGGCAGGCGACGACGAGAGAGCTGCCGGGCTTGGCGCGCACCGCCTCCGCCGGCTTCTCGTCCATGGCGATCACATCCGAGGCCTCGATCAGCTCGAGCCCGCGGGTGTCGAGGCCCGCGAGGCCGACGATGACGGGCTGGACGGTGTCGGAGGCCGCGTCGACGGCCCCGGCGACGACCTCTTCGGGCCCGCGGTCGCCCCCCATGGCGTCCACCGCCACGCGGATCATGGGCTAAGGCGCCGACTCGGCGGCGCCGACTTCAGGACGGTGCGCTCCGCGCGCCGTCCGTCTGAAACGACCGGTCGACACGATCGGACTCAATACGAACGCTCTACGGCGCTGGCGTGCGGAGCGGCTCGACGTCGCGGCCGCGATAGGTGTGGCACGTCGGGCAGACCCGGTGCGGGCGCTTCGGCCGGCCGCACTGCGGGCAGACGTTCAGCCGCGGCGCCTCGATCTTGTGCTGCGCGCGGCGCTTGTCACGGCGGGCCTTGGACGTTTTTTTCTTTGGGACGGCCATCGGAACGCCGGAGTGTAGCCGTTGGGCCGGGCTAGAGCTGCTCGCGCAGGCTCTCGAGCGCCGACCAGCGGGAGTCCGACCGCTCTTCGTCGTGCTCGTGCGGCTCCTCGTTCAAGTTCTTCCCGCACATCGGGCAGAGGCCGGCGCAGTCCGCGCGGCAGAGGATCTTGTCCGGCAGTGCCAGTGCGACCGCGTCGCGCGACCACGCCGTCAGGTCGAGGTTGTCGTCCGTGAGGTAGGGCGTGCGCAGCTCCTCCTCGCCTTCGGGATTGTTCGCCTGGTATTCGCGCGCCGCGATCGGCACCTCCAGGACCGCGTCCCCCAGGCAGCGGTAGCAGGGCCCGTGCAGACGAGCTGTGAAGCCGAGCTCGAGGACAGTGCCGGTGCTCGCCTTCGTGAGCGCAAGCTCCGCCGGCACCTGGTGGGGCACGGGGAGATAGCGCTCGCCGCCGAGCTCGAAGGGCTCCAGCTCGAGCTCGATCTCGTCGCGATACTCCTCCCCCGAGCGGAGCTTGATCTGTCGCAGATTGAGGCTCCTCATGGAGCTCAGGGTACCGCGGCTAGGCAGCCGCTTTGAGCGGCTCGGAGACCTCGCCGGCCACCCGCTGCTTCGGCGTTCGCGCGGTCACGATCAGTACGACCGCGATGACGATCGCTACGCCGGCCGCGACGGTCGACCAGCCGATCGCTTCGTTGAGGAACACCGTTCCGAGCGCCACCGCGATCACCGGGTTGACGAACGCATAGGTCGATACGACCGAGACCCGAACGTTCTTCAGCAGCCAGGCGTACGCGGAGAACGCGATCAGCGAGCCGACCAGCACGAGGTAGGCGAAAGCGATCAACGGCTTCGTCGAGAAGGTGTGCGTGTGGATCCCCTGCGCCTCTCCTTTCGCCAGCCCCGCGACGGCGAGGAAGGCGCTCGCCGCCAGCATCTGCATCGAGGCCGACAGGAGCGGGCTCTCGGGCAGCGCCGCCCCGCGCGCGTACAACGACCCGCCCGCCCAGGCCGCGGTGGTGACGACGAGAGCGAGCATCGGGAGGACGTGACCGCCGCCCCCAGGACGCACGAGCAGTGCGACGCCGGCGAAGCCGACGATCAGGCCCACGATCGCGGGAGCCGACAGCCGCCGTCCGAAGAAGGCGCGATCCATCAGCGCGAACCAGAGGGGGATGATCGCAACGATCAGCGCAGCGAGACCGGACTCGAGCCGCGTCTCCACCCACGCGACCCCACCGTTTCCGACGACCAGCAACGCCGCGCCCACGATGGCGGCGGCCCGCCACTCACGGAGAGTCGGACGTGCGCGGCCGCGCGAAGCGAACGCGTAGAGCGCCGCGCCTGCGATCAGAAACCGCGCGGAGGACATCAGCAACGGCGGCATCGTCCGGTCGGTGACCCGGATCGCGAGGTAGGTCGAGCCCCAGACGAGGTAGATGGTGGCCAATGCGAGAGCCACCGCGGCCGGGGAGCGGCGGGCGAATGCTGCGGTCACGAGGCGTTAGATCGAGGGGAACACCAGGTCGGGATGCCTGTCATACCCTCATGATTGGCTTTGGAGGGTCATTAGGACAAATCCAGTTATGATGGACTTCGATTATGGGAACTGATAGCTGGCTCGGGGTTCAACTGCGGCACTTCCTGGCTCTGGAAGCGGTCGCGCGGGCAGGCTCGTTCGGCAAGGCGGCGACTGCCCTGGGCTACACCCAATCGGCGGTCAGCCAGCAGATCGCCACGCTCGAGCGGATCGTCGGCCAC
>CATPAS010000383.1 GCA_955652075.1 uncultured Gaiellaceae bacterium
CCGAGGTGCGTCTGAATCGACGGCAGCGCCACGTTCACGACCGTGTTGTCGAGCATGATCATGAACAGGCCGATCGCGACCGCTACGAGCGTCCACCACTTGCGGTTTTCCGGCGTGAACAGTCGAGCACGCATCCCTGAAAGGTTAGAGCACCATCCCCGTCGTAAGTCGTACGGCTACCCGTACGCTTCGCGCGTGCCCGACTTCATCTGGACCCCGACCGCCGAGGACGTCGAGAGCGCGAACATGACCAGGCTGGCGCGCCGCCTCGGCGTGGAGCGCTACGCGGATCTCCACCGCATCTCGGTCGAGGAGCCGGAGCGCTTCTGGCCTGCCGTGATCGATGATCTCGGCCTCGTGTTCTCGGAGCCCTGGGAAGAGGTGGTGGACACCTCTCGGGGCAGCGAGTGGGCCACCTGGTTCACGGGTGGCAAGCTGAATCTCGCCTGGAACTGCGTCCACAGGTGGGCGGCCGGCGAGCTCGCCGAGCAGGCCGCCGCGATCTGGCAGGGTGAGGACGGAACCCGGCTCTCCCTGACCTGGCGCGAGCTTTCGGACGAGGTCTTTCGCCTCGCCGAAGGGCTCGCGTCGATCGGCATCGGCGAAGGCGACGCCGTGGGAATCTTCCTGCCGATGTCGCCCCAGGTGGCGATCGCGTCACACGCCTGCGCGCACCTGGGCGCCGTTCAGGTCCCCATCTTCTCCGGCTTCGCGGCCCCGGCAATCGCCGCACGGCTCACGGACGCGAAGGCCAAGGCGCTGATCACTGCGGACGGCTCACTCCGGCGCGGGCAGATGGTGCCGATGAAGCAAGTCGCAGACGAGGCGCTCCGATCGGCGCCGACGGTCACGCACACGATCGTCTGGCGGCGCCTGGAGCTCGACGACGTACCGATGACACTCGGGCGTGACCGCTTCTGGAACGAGCTCGTCGAGAACACGTCCGGGGATCTGACCCCGAGGCAGGTCGATTCCGAGCATCCCTACCTTCTCGCGTATACGTCCGGGACGACCGGGAAGCCCAAGGGCGCGCTCCACGTCCAGGCGGGCTTCCTCGTTTCGATCGCGCGTGAGGTCGCGTACCAGACGAACGTCAAGCCGGGCGACCGCATCCACTTCGCCACGGACATGGGTTGGATCATGGGCCCCTGGACGGTGGTGGGCGGCGGCGCGTGCGGGGCGACGATCGTGTACGCCGAAGGCGCGCCCGACTTTCCTGCGGACCGCATCTGGAAGCTGATCGAGTCCGAGCGCGTCACGATGCTCGGCGTCTCACCGACGCTGGTTCGCGCGTTGATCCCCAAGGGCGACCCGCAGACCGACATGTCCACGTTGAAGGCGATCTGCACCACAGGCGAACCGTGGAACCGCGATCCGTACCACTGGCTCTTCGAGAAGGTCGGCGGCGGCAACACGCCGATCGTGAACTGCTCCGGCGGCACCGAGGTCGGGGCGTGCTTCCTCGCGACCTGCGTGACTGAGCCCGTGAAGCCGGTCGCGCTCGGCTTCCCGGCGCTCGGTCAGGACATGGACGTGTTCGGACCCGACGGTGCGCCGTTGCGCGGCGAGGTCGGCGAGCTCGTCTGCAAGCGCCCATGGCCTGGAATGACACGCGGCGTCTGGGGCGACGACGAGCGCTACCTCGATGCATACTGGCGACGCTTTCCGGGAGTCTGGACGCACGGCGACTGGGCGTCGATCGACGAAGACGGCTACTGGTTCCTGCACGGCCGCTCAGACGACACGCTCAACATCGCGGGCAAGCGAATCGGTCCGGCAGAGCTCGAGTCCGCGGCGGTTGCGCACAGCGCGGTGGCCGAAGCCGCCGCGATCGGTGTTCCTCACGAAGTGAAGGGCGAGGTCGCGTGGCTCTTCTGTGTGCTCAAGCCGGGCAGCGAGGCGACGCCGGCCTGCGCCCTCGAGATTTCGGCCGCGGTCACCGACGAGCTGGGGAAAGCCTTCAAGCCGGACCGGATCGTCTTCGTGTCGGCGCTCCCGAAGACCCGCAGCGCGAAGATCGTCCGCCGGGCCGTGCGGGCCCGTGTCCTGGGCAGGGAGCCCGGCGACCTCTCAGCGCTGGAGAACCCGGAAGCCCTCGACGAGATCGCCGAGGCTGTCGGCCGCGGCTGAGCTTTTCTGATTCTCGACGCCTACTCGTACGACAAACGAACATGACTGTAAATTTCGTGACAGGAAGTTCGGCATCCGGCTCGAAGGGGATCATGCTTGGTGACCGCGCATGGGAGTTGCCGTCCCCCTCACCGCGCTCGTCCTTGGCATGGCCGTGCCGTCGGGAGCAGTGCCACAAGCCTCCGACTCGTCCGCGCTGGCAGCCGTGGCGTCGTCCTGCGCCGGCGCAACGACCGCGGCCGGGGACGAGCACTCACGCCTAGAGGCGATGTATTGCGGCATCAACGTCGTGCGCCGTGCCTACGGCCTCCACTTCGTCATGGGAAACGTTCCGCTCAACCGCTCCTCGCTCCTGAAGGCAAATGCCGTCCGCCGCTGCGGCTTCACGCACACACCGTGCGGAATGTCGTTCACTCGGACGTTCCGGGAGGCGGGCTACCTCCCCGCCCGCGGCTTCGGAGAGAACCTCGCCTGGGGCCAGGGCGAGCTCGGCTCGCCGGTGTACACGCTGCAGCTCTGGCTCAACTCTCCCCCGCATCGCAAGAACCTGCTCACCGCCAGCTGGCGGGATCTGGGAATCGCGTTCGAACGCGGGCACATGTTCGGCCGCGACGGCGTCGCCCTCTGGGTCATGCAGTTCGGCCGCCGTCACTGAAGCGCCGATGATGGGCGGCACCGTCGTGGCGCCCGTTTTGGTTTTCGACTGAGAGGCGCAAACAGCTAGACTGAAGCCGTGCGGCTTGCATTGGCCCAGATCAACCCGGTCGTCGGCGACCTCGAGGGAAACCGCGAAGTGATCCTCGAGCGGCTCGCCGAGGCGAAGGAGAACGCGGCCGACCTCGTGATCTTCCCGGAGCTGGCGGTGACCGGCTATCCGCCCGAAGACCTGCTGCTCCGCCCCGGGTTCATTCGCGCGGCGGAGGACTCGGTGGAGAAGATCGCGCGCGAGGCGCGAGGCGCGACCGTGCTGGTCGGCGGGCCACATTTCGATCGTGACCTCTACAACGCCTGTTACGTCTGCTCCGCCGGCGAGGTCAAGGCGGTGTACCGCAAACGCTTCCTGCCGAACTACGGTGTCTTCGACGAAGAACGCTACTTCGCAACGGGTCGGGACCTGATCCTGCTCGAGCACGGCAAGACCCTTGTCGGCCCGACCGTCTGCGAGGACATGTGGCAGCCGGGCCCGCCCGCGACCGACCTCTCGCTGGCCGGCGCAGAGTTGCTCGTCAACATCTCGGCATCACCTTTCTATGTCGGACGGCCCCACGAGCGGGAGGAGATGTTCGTGACGCGCGCACGGGACAACTCCTGTTTCGTCGCGTTCTGCAACACGGCCGGCGGGCAGGACGAGCTGATCTTCGACGGCCATTCGTGCGTGCTCGACGACGAGGGGACGGTGTTGGCACGTGCTCCCGGATTCGAGGAAGCGCTCCTCGTCGTCGACATCGAGCCGCAGGAAGTGATCGGGCGCCGTCTACGCGACGTGCGCCGGCGCGCCCTTGCGCGCGAGCGCGAGCAGGTGCCGCCCGTCGAGATCATCCACGTCGGCTCGCCTGGACCGTCGAGCAACGGGAGCAAGGCCGTCGGCGAGGTCGTCCCCTTCGTCGTCGAAATCGAGCAGATGCGGCTCGCGCTCGAGCTCGGGTTACGTGACTACGTGAGCAAGAACGGGTTCCAGGAGGTGGTCGTAGGGGTGTCGGGTGGGATCGACTCCGCAGTGACCGCCGCCCTCGCGGCGGAGGCGCTCGGACCCGAGCGCGTGCACTGCGTGTCGATGCCCTCGCGCTACTCGTCCGCGGAGACGCGCGAAGACGCGCGGCGACTTGCGGAAAGTCTCGGCTGTCCGCGCATGGAGATCCCGATCGGGAAGATCGTCGACGCGTTCGGGGAAGCGCTCGAGGGCGTATTCGCCGGAAGAGAGCCGGATCTGGCCGAGGAGAACATCCAGGCGCGCGCTCGCGGCGTGCTGCTGATGGCGCTGTCGAACAAGTTCGGCTGGATGCTTGTCGCCACCGGCAACAAGTCGGAGCTCTCGGTCGGTTACGCGACTCTCTACGGCGACATGGCGGGCGGCTTCGCTCTGTTGAAGGACGTCTACAAGACGGACGTGTTCCGGCTCGCGCGCTACCTCAACGAGAGGGCGGGCCGCGAGCTCATTCCGCAAAGCATCATCGACCGGGCGCCGAGCGCCGAGTTGCGCGACCACCAGCTCGACGAGGACTCCCTGCCGCCGTACCCGAAGCTCGACGAGGTGCTCGAGCAGTACGTGGAGCACGACCGCACGCTGGAGGAGCTCTCCGGGGACGGCTTCGACCGCGACGTCGTCGAGCGGGCGGTTTCGATGGTCGACCGCGCCGAGTACAAGCGGCGGCAGGCCCCGCCAGGAGTGAAGCTACGCCCGAAAGCGTTCGGCCGCGATCGTCGGACGCCCATCACCAACCGCTGGCGCGGCTGAGCTCTTCGAACCAACGCAGACGCTCCTCCCACGGGACGGCAGCGTTCGCAGGTGAAGTCGACGGAAG
>CATPAS010000384.1 GCA_955652075.1 uncultured Gaiellaceae bacterium
CGGGCATACGGGACTCGAGATCCTCTGGACGGCGATTCCGACGGTTCTCGTCACGGCGATCGCGATCGTCAGCGCGATCGTCCTCGCCAAGGACGACGCCGCTGGTGCGAACCCGTTGCGGGTCAACGTCTACGCGCAGCAGTTCTTCTGGAGCTACGCGTATCCGGGCTACGGGAACAAGGTCTCGAACGTGCTGCGCCTGCCGGTCGACCGCTCGGTCGTCCTGACCATGCACGCAAGGGACGTGATCCACTCGTTCTGGGTCCCTGAATTCAGGCAGAAGCAGGACCTCGTCCCCGGGCTCCACGCGAAGTTGCACATCACCCCGAACAAGGTCGGCACCTATCCCGTCATCTGCACCGAGCTCTGCGGCCTCGGCCACGCGCTGATGCGCTCCCGGGTAATCGTCATGCAGCCGGATGCGTTCGAGAAGTGGGCCGTGAAGAAGGGACCATGAGCGTCGCTCGCCTTCGGCTCTCTGGCGCCTTCTTTGGCGAACGCCCGGTTTCCCCCAGGGCCCCTTCCCCTGCTCATCGGCCAGAAGGCAGCCGATGAGCAGCGTCACCGAGCACCACGAGGCCCCGGCAGCGCGCCAGGGGCCGCCGCCGCCGCCCAGGGGCTGGCGCCGACTCCTCTATCCAGGATTCCTCCGTGTCGCCTGGATGGTCCCGCTCTTCTTCGGGATCGGCAGCGGGATCGTCGTGCTCTGCCGCTGGTGGGGCGGCTGGCACCCGTTCTGGTTCGGCGAGATCATCGTCCTCATCGGTGCGTTGACGGCCGCGCCGATCGGCTTTCTCGCAGGCATCGGCGCCTTCGACTACTGGGTCAAGTACGCAATCGGTGCTCCGACGGAGCCGGAGGACCACTCGGGGCACGGCGCCTACAGCTGGCGCGATTACTTTCGAGTCAACACCGATCACAAAGTGATCGGCATGCAGTACCTCGCGACGACGATCTTCTTCTTCCTCGCGGGCGGCATGCTGGCGATGCTCGTGCGCGCGGAGCTCGCGAAGCCGGGCATGCAGTTCTTCGATAACCAGACCTACAACGGGCTCTTCTCGGTCCACGCGTCGCTGATGATCTTCCTGTTCGTGATCCCGGCGTTCGCCGGGCTCGCGAACTTCGTCGTGCCGCTCATGCTGGGTGCGCCGGACATGGCGTTCCCGCGGCTGAACGCACTTTCCTACTGGCTGCTGCCGATCGCCGGGATCATGATGCTCTCGAGCTTCCTCGTCCCCGGCGGCGCGTTCGCGTCGGGCTGGACGGGCTACGCGCCGCTCTCGGTGCACCAGCCGCTCGGCACCATCTTCTTCAACATGGGCGTGCAGTGGGCGGGCGCGAGCTCGATCATGACGGCGCTCAACTTCCTGGTCACGATCATCACGATGCGCGCGCCGGGAATGACCTTTTGGCGCATGCCCCTGCTCGTCTGGGCGAACTTCACGACGTCGCTGCTCGTCGTGATCGCGACCCCGTTCATCGCCGGCTCGCAGTTCTTCGTCATGTTCGACCGCGTCATGCACACGCACTTCTTCGACGTCGCCGGCGGTGGCTACCCGCTTGGCTACCAGCACATCTTCTGGTTCTACTCGCACCCGGCGGTCTACATCATGATGCTGCCCGGTTTCGGCATCGCCTCGGAGGTCATCTCGGCGTTAAGCCGGAAACCGATCTTCGGCTACCGGCTGATGGCTCTGTCGCTGATGGCGATCCTCGTGCTCGGCTTCTCGGTCTGGGCGCACCACATGTTCGTTTCAGGGATGGCGCCCTGGCTGCGCGTGCCCATGATGATCACGACGCTCATGATCGCCGTGCCGACCGGGATCAAGGTGTTCTCATGGCTGGCGACGATCTGGGAGGGGAAGCTCAACTTCTCGACGCCGCTGCTCTGGGCGGTCGGGTTCGTCTCGATGTTCGTGATCGGCGGCCTCTCCGGGATCTACCTCGGAGCCGTTCCGATCGACATCCACACCAGCGACACCTACTTCGTGGTCGCGCACATCCACTACGTCCTCTTCGGCGGCTCGCTCTTCACGATCTTCGCCGGCATCTACTACTGGTTCCCGAAGATGACCGGCCGGCAGTACAACGAGAAGCTCGGCAAGCTTCACTTCTGGCTCACGTTCATCGGCTTCAACTTGACGTTCTTCCCGATGCACCTGATCGGGGTGCAGGGAATGCCGCGCCGCGTTTCGGACTACGCGCCGCAGTACGGTAACTGGAACCTGTTCATCTCGATCGCGTCCTTCGCTCTCGGCGCGTCGACGATCGTCTTCCTCTACAACATGGTCACGAGCATGCGCCGCGGCGCTCCCGCAGCGGCGAACCCCTGGCGCGCGCTCACGCTCGAATGGCAGGTGTCGTCGCCGCCGCCGGTCTTGAACTTCGACGAGATCCCGCAGGTGGTGGGAAGCCCGTACGAGTACGGCGTTCCGGGTGCGCGTCACGCCGTTTTGAACGGCGACCGGGCGGCGACCGAAGCCGAGGAGGCAAGGAGCCACTGATGCATCTGCTCGTCGTCGCGAACGAGACGGTCACCGGGCGCAAGCTCATCGAAGAGATCGAGCGGCGAAAGGGCTCGGGGGATTTCCAGGTGACGGTCATCGCCCCGGTCACCCAACCGCAGCGCGGCTACGTGGTCTACGAGGACACGCGCCGCGCAGCAGCGGGGCGACGGCTCGACCGGACGCTCACGATGCTGCGAGCCGAGGGCATCTCCGCGCACGGGCTCGTCGTGGAGTCCGATCCGGTGACGGCCGTGCGCGACGCGCTCGCTCAGCTGGAGCCCCCGGTGGACGAGATCATCCTCGCTACGCACCCGCAGCAGAAGTCGGGCTGGCTGCGCAGGAACGTCGTGGACCGGATCCGCGAAAGCGCGGGCAGCGTGGCGGTCGTGCACGTCGTGGTGGACGTCGCGGCTGAGACCGGCGCCAAGAACGTCCTCGTCCTCGCGAACGAGACGGTTGTGGGCGAGGCGCTGCTGGACCGGATTCGCGAGCGGGCTGCGCGTGGCACCGCGAGCTTCTTGATCATCTCGCCGCAGAGCGACCCGACGCAGGGCGAACACCTGGAGGCGGAGCGACGGCTCAAACGAGCTCTCGCCGAACTGCGCGGCGAGGGGATCGACGCGCACGGTCAGGTAGCGCACCCGGACCCGTTCTCGGCGGCATTGGACGCCATCAACGAGGAGCGCGTCGACGAGATCATCGTGTCGACCTTCGCGCCGTCGCGATCTCCGTGGCTGCGAAAGAACCTCGTGCAGCGCCTGCACGACGAAACCAAGCTGCCGGTCGAGCACATCGTCTTCCAGCCGGACGAGGTCGAGGAAGGCACTCGCGCGTAGTGTCCGCGCACGCCGAAGCTCATCACGGCCCGCCGATCGCGAACCAGAGCTCGCGCATCAACTCCTCTGTGCTCGGGATGCTGCTCTTCATTGCGGCCGATATCAAGCTGTTGGGGGCTTTCTTCACGGCGTAATTCTTCGGCCGCGTCGTCAACGGGATCCCGTGGCCGCAGCCGCCCATCGAGGTACCGGTCTTCGTCGCGGGGGTGAACACCGCGATCCTCGTCACCTCCAGCTTCACGATGCACTGGGCGCTGCAATCGATCAAGCGCGGCAACCGCGCGGGCCTGCAGGCAGGCCTGCTGCTGACGTTCCTGATGGGACTCGTCTTTCTGTTGACGCAGGCGCGCGAATACTCCCGCGTCGGATTCGCACCGCACGACGGGGCATTCGGAACGATCTTCTACTGCCTGACGGGCCTCCATGGCGCGCACGTCTTCATAGGCCTCTCGATCCTGCTCTTCATGACGATCCGGGCCTTCCGCGGCCATTTCTCCCCCGAGCACCACCACGGCGTCGAGATCGGTGGGATCTATTGGCACTTCGTCGACGTAATGTGGATCGTGGTCTACTCCACCGTCTACCTTCTCTGACGGGATGATCAATCCGCTCCGCAGCGAGGCCGAGGCGTTCAGGTTCCTGATCGCGTCGATCGTCTACTTCGGAGCGATCGTGGTCGCCTCGGTCGCAGGCGGAACGTGGGTCGGGCTGGGAGTGTTCATCGCCCTGACGGCCGGAGTGCTCGGCTGGTGGGCGCAGGCACGCCGGGACGAGCGGCCGCAGAAGACTGCGCCACGTCCGCACGCGGCGGGGGAACGGCGAATCCTTGTGATCGCGAACGAGACGGTCGGCGGCCATACGTTGCGATCCGCGATTCTCGAGCGAAGCCTTGACGTTCGCGAGGAAGTACTCGTCGTGACGCCGGCCCTGAACTCCCCCATTCGGCATTGGGTGTCTGACGACGACGACGCGCGCGCTGCCGCTCAGCGGCGCCTCGAGACAAGCCTTGCGCAGCTGGCCGAGGCGGGCGTCGACGCGCGGGGAGAGATCGGCGACGGAGATCCACTGCAGGCGATGGAGGATGCGCTCCGCACGTTCGGCGCCGACGAGATCATCATCTCCACGCATCCCGAAGGCCGGTCGAACTGGCTCGAGCGCGGCGTCGTCGAGCGCGCCCGCGAACGCTTCAGTGTCCCGATCACCCATGTCGTCGTGGATCTCGAGCGCGAACAACAGACTTAAGTCAGTAGAGCAAGAGTTGCGTGCAGCGGAAGAGCGCCAGCTTCTTGCCGGCCTCGTTCATCACTGCCGCGTCCCAGACCTGCGTCGTCCGGCCGCCGTGAACCAGTGTCGACTCGCACGAAAGCGTTCCTTCGAGCGCCGTCCCCAGAAAGTTCGTCTTGAGCTCGATCGTCGTGAAACCGGTCGCGCCTTCGGGAAGCGAGGCGATGCAGCCGTAGCCGCAAGCCGAGTCGGCCAATGCGACGACAGTCGCTGCGTGCAGGTAGCCGTTCGGCGCCAGGAGCTCGGGGCGCAGCATCAGGCGCATGCGGGCCTGCCCTGATGCCACCTCGTCCACCTCGATACCCAAGAAGCCGGGCAGCCGATCGCGGCCGAGCTCCTTGAAAACGTCGAGGTCGATCGTCACTACTTGCCGGCGTGCTGGGCGACGTACTTCGCGACCGCGTTGATCTGGGCGTCGCTGAGGGTGCCCTTGAAGGCGGGCATGATCGCGCCCCCGTTGATCACCTGCTTCTTCACGCGTGGGAAGGGCGGCTTGAGCAGGTCGAGGTTCGGCCCCACCGTTCCTGTCGTTCCCGCGGCCTTGAGCGTGTGACAGCTACCGCACTTCGTGACGAAGATCTGCTTGCCGTTCGTCCCGCTCACGGCCTGCGCCTCGACGAACC
>CATPAS010000385.1 GCA_955652075.1 uncultured Gaiellaceae bacterium
CCCGAAAGCGACGCGGTGAAGCGAGATCGCAGCCAACAGCACAACGAGTGCCGACGGACACGGCAGCAGCCCACCCGAGACGCCCACGGCGACGAGTGACCGTCGGCTCAGGCCGTCTTCGTGATCGTGGTGGTGATGGTGGTGATGGCCGTTCGCGTGCGCGCGCCGGTGCCGCCAGCGGGCGCGCAGCACGGATGCGCCAATCAGGACGACCAGCAGGCCCGAGACGAAGTTGAGCCACGGATAGAGCAGGTCGGGCACGATGAACCGGGAGAGCACCAGCGTGACGGCGCCGAGCGCGAACACGCCTGCTGTGTGCGTTGCGGTGACGACCAGGCCGAGGAGGGCAGCGTGGCGCGGCGTGCCGCGTTGCCCGACGAGATACGCGGTGACGATCGTCTTGCCGTGCCCAGGCGAAAGCGCATGCGCCATGCCCCAGAAGACCGCCGCGCCGAGGGATGCGACGATCACCCAGAAGCCGAGCCGATCGCGAGCGACCAGCGACGCGAAGCTCGAGTCGGCCACGCGATCGGGCGCCTGCAGACCGGCACCGCGGGTGACGTGCGGACCTGTCCCAGGGCCTGTCCCTGGAACGAGGCTCGTTCGGACAGTGGTCACGTTCAATGGGCTCGAGAGAAGGTCTTTCGGATATGCGCGGAGCTCGTGGCTGCGGCTCGGCGTCGATCCGACGAGCACCTCCTTCCAGCCGATCCTGTCCGCATAGTTCGTGTCTCGGTAGTCGACCTCGCTGCGACCCGTAAGCGCCGGGCCCCGCAGCACGACCTCGAACCGAGTCGTCCTCAAGCCGCCGGCCCCTGCGGGGTGCGCGAGTGCAGTCTCCGTCGGGACCAGCTGCACGCGGCGCCCATTCACCGTCAGTTGAGCGCCGCGTGCGATGCGACGCGCGTACGACTGCGCGTCGATCTTGCCTGCCTGGAACGTGGGAATCTCGGCGAGATCGAGGACGTAGCGCACATAGATCCGCGGCCCGGCAACCTCGATCCGGCTGAAACGGTTGACGGTGAAGTTGCCGAGCGGATGCGCAGACGCGGCAACCGGGAGCGCGAGCGCGACGAGCGCGACGACCAGGAGGACGAACCGCTTCACGCCGCGTACCTCCTTGCGAGCGGGGCCCACAGGAGCGAGAAGTGCGGATTGAGCGTGAGCGCGCGCCGGAACCACGTCTTGGCGTCCGCTTCGTGGCCGAGACAGCGTTCCACCATGCCCCGGTGGAAGAACTTGGTCGCGTCGAGCGTGCCGAGCCGCAACGCACGCTTGGAGTAGTGCAGCGCGGCCCTGCACTGACCGTTGCGCGCCAGCGCCCAGGCCAGAACGTCGTCGCCGTCGATCGAAGGCCGCTCTGCGTGCGCTGCCCTCGCAAGCGCCAGCGCGTTCGGTAGCCGAACCGCGTGATCGACGTCGAACAACGCGGTCTCGAGGTCGGTCTTCACGCCGTTTGCCCGCAGCAGTCGCTGAATCGCGCCGATGAGCGCGTACTGCCGCTGCGCTGCATGACGATGACCGGTCAGGCGATCGAGGTCGCCCAGCGCCGCGACGAACTGCGGCAGTGGGATCGCATCTGCCGCTCTCTGCTCGAGCGCTATCGCCCGAGCGAGATTGCCTCGCGACGCCTCGACCTGCGCGAGTGCGTCGAGGGCATAGACGTAGCCGGGGCGGACGGCGAGCGCAATCCGATACTGACGCTCGGCCGCACTCGCGCGGCCGTGCGACCAGAGCAGCTTCCCGAGTTGCGTGTGGGACCAGGCGAGTGACTCGGGCTGCCCGACGGCAGCGTCGATTGCGAGGCGCATCGCCCGCGCAGCGCCAGGAACGTCGCCGATCAGTTCACGCGCATAGGACACACGCGCGTACGAGGAGAGGCTCGGTTTGAGGGACGCCATCTTGTCGAACGCCCGGAAGGCCGCCTGGTAGCGGCCGAGCTCGACCATGGCATCCCCGAGCACGCCGTAGCCGCGTGCTGTGGATGAAGACAGCGCGACAGCACGGCGGCCCAGCACGAGTGCTTCGTGAAAGCGGTGACGGGAGAGCGCAAGCGCCCCGAGCCCGGTGGTCGCAACGAGATCGTTCGGTGCGTAGCGCAAGGCACGCCGCAGCACGCCGTCAGACTTTGAGTAGTAGGCCGGGTCGCCGGTCTCTCGCGCGCGCTGCTGGTAGGCGAGCCCCAGCAGACCGAGCCCGCGCACATCGGTAGGATTTGCCCGCACCTGCTGCTGCTACCGCGGGAGCAAGGCGCCGGCGGTCGCGGCGGCGAAACCCGACGCAACCGGGACTGCAGCGGCGCCTTTCGAGGACGACCCGCCGGTGAGCACGCCCCCGAGCAGGAGGGCGGCGGCGGTCAAGCCCGCCGCCAGCCCTCCGAGGATGAGCCGCTTCGACGCCATTACGGCTTCTGCTGGCCCTTTGTGTTGTCGTACCCGCTGAACGGATCGGCCTGGTACGGGAAGGTCGCCAGGTACGGGACGTCGTTCGCGTCCACACCGTCGCCGAGCGGCAGGCTGTGCCCGATCAGGGCGCCGCCGACAGCTCGCTCCGAGATGTCGATGACGTCGTCTTCGAGACGCCGGCCGTTCGGATACCCGGCGAGATCGCCGCCGAGGACGCCGAGTCGGTTGCCGTGCCCAACAGGCGCCGTCGGCGCGATTCCCAGGTTGAGCCGGATCTCGTCCGCCAGCGTAGGACCGGTGAAGTTGAGGTTCGGCTCCTTCAGGCCCGTGAGCAGCACCGACACGAGATCCGTGCGGTTGCTCTCCTGAAACGGTCCAAACTGCGGATACAGCTGATTCAGCAGCTTCGCCAGGATTGGACTCGAGTAGTACTGCGCGAACTGCTTGTCCTTGTCCGGAGTGCTTGCGTTCCACTTGTCCTTCAGTCCGGTCGGGATGAGCAGCTCGTTGATCAGCGGATTGCCGAGACGCGAGACCTGCACCCACTTCGTCGAGCGGCGGATCTTGTTGCCCTTCACCTCCACGGTCACCTTCGGCCGCTCGCTTGCCGCCCAGACGCCGACGATGTGGTTGCCCCCATTGTCGAGCTGGGAAAGCGGGACCTGGAGCGAGATGGTGTGCACCGCGTAGCCGGCGAAGAAGTCCTTCCCGCCCCCGCTGGCGCCCGTTCCCTTACGGATCGCGACGAGATCGAATGCTGCGCCGATGTCACCGAAGAACGAGTCGTCGCGCTGGCCGGCGAAGACCTTCGAGCCGTCGTTCAGGTCGTGCACACCCGCCATCGCGAGCGCGTGGTAGTTCGGCGTCGACCGCGGCCCGATGTTGTCGGGCGGCGTCAGCAGGCCGCTGCCGACTACGCGGGAGGATTTGCCCTCGATCCGCGTGACGGTGTAGGACTGCTGCGTGTTCTGCAGGAACGCGACGGGCGCCTGGTTCTTGAAGCGGAACTGCCAGGTGATGTCCGGCTTGCCGTCGCCGTTCTTGTCGGCGTAGACGACGTAACGCGCCGACGGAGAGAACGTGTACCAGTTGGGGCCCGCGCCCGGGTCCTCTCCGGGGATGTAATTGGAGATGATCGTCACGGTATCCGGCCGGTCCGGGCTCCGGAACGCGTAGGTTTCCGTGTTGTCCGCGGAGGGATCCTCCGAGATCAACGGTGCTTCCCGGTGACTCGATGCCTGGGCCGCCGAAGGGCTTCCGCCCCGCGACGCCAGCGCTGCGAACAACGCACCCACGGCTGCGGCCGCCAGGACTAGGACTGCCAGCTTTCGCATCGTCTTCCCTGCTCCTTTCAGACGGCCGGTCGGGTCTGCGGTGGCCGTCATGTCGGCGCTGATTCGCCGCTCCCGTCGAACCGGTTCGGACCGAACCGAAGTTCCGTGCGACGCGAATGCAAGACGATGAGCGAGACTCCTCGGCTGATGCCGCGTTCCTTTGCACACCTCTCCGACGAAGCGGTTGTCGCCCTGCTCGCGCGATCCGATGAATCGGCGCTGGCGGAGCTCTACGACCGCTTCGGGCGCGTCGCTTACGGACTCGCGCTCCGCATCCTCCGCGACGAGAAGCTCGCCGAGGACGCAGTGCAGGAAGGGTTCCTTGCCGCCTGGCGCAACGCCGACCGCTTCATCCCCGAGCGCGGCAAGGCGAGCACGTGGCTGATGACGCTCGTGCACCGCCGCGCGGTCGACCTCGTGCGACGCGAGGACCGCCGCCGAGCGGAGCCGTTGAGCGAGAGCGTCGACCCTTCCTCCTCAGGCTCGGCTGAAGACGACGCGTGGCTCCGTTTCGAGCGGGAACGAGTGCAGTCGGCTCTGAAGCAGCTTCCAGATCAGCAGCGCGAAGCGCTCGAGCTGGCCTACTACGGTGGCTTCACGCAGTCCGAGCTCGCGGAGAGACTCGGCGAGCCGGTGGGTACGATCAAGAGCAGGATGTTCACCGGGCTCGCGCGCCTACGCGAGCTGCTGGCAGACCCTAGGACCGGAGAGACGGCATGGAAGCCGACGCCCTACACGACCTGACCGCCGCGTACGCGCTCGACGCCCTCGACGCCGAGGACGCGCGCCGGTACGAAGCGCACCTGGCGCGTTGCGCGCGTTGCCAGGGCGAGCTCGCAGAGCTGTCCGAGTCTGCAGGGGCACTCGCCTACGCCTCCGAAGCGCCGGCACCGCCCGCTGAGTTGCGCGCCCGCATCCTCGATCGGGCGAAAGCCGAGCGGCCCAACGTCGTGCCGTTGCGGCCGCGCTGGCTCCGGCCCGTCATCGCTGCAGCGGCAGTCGCCGCGTGCGCCGCGATCGGTCTCGGTCTCTGGGCCTTCTCCCTCTCGGGCAAGCTCGATCGTCGCGAAGCGCAGTTGGCGCGTCAGCAGCGCGTTGCGCAGATCCTCGCTCGGCCCGGCTCACACAGGATCTCGTTCTCCCGCGGCACGCTCGTCGTCGGATCCGACGGTCAGGCAGCTCTGGTGTTGACCAAGCTTGCGGAGCCGGGGTCCGGCCGTACCTACGAAGCTTGGGTCGCCGACGGCGGCACGCCGCAGCCGGCGGGGTTGTTCGCCGGCGGGACGACGATCGCAGTCCCGCTCGAGCGGCCGGTGCGAACCGGGGCCACGGTGATGGTCACCGAGGAGAAGGCAGGCGGAGCGGAAACCCCCTCGCAGGCGCCGTTCCTGATCGTCAGGAACGCCCCTCAGAGCTAGAATCGGGCGCTTGCTTCGCCGCAAACGCAGCGCCGACGCGCCCGCCTCGAATGGGCGCCGGCGGAGGATCCGCAAGCTCCGCCTCTCGGTCCTCGTTCTGCTCCTTGTCCTGCTCGGCCTGACGGCCTTCACCTTCGGGCTGATCACCGCGATCGCCAGCCAGCTCCCGACCTGCGACCCCGCGCACGTGCCGCGTGAGGTGGACGGACAAATCTACGCCAACGACGGGCACACCATCCTCGCCACGTTACGGGGCTCGGAGAGCCGCATCCTCGTTCGCACCGACCAGATCGCGCCGATCATGCAGCAGGCAATCGTCGCGGTCGAAGACAAACGCTTCTACGAGCACAACGGCGTCGACCTGCGCGGCATCGGCCGGGCCGTCTGGGCGGATATCCAGAGCAAGAAGGTCGTGCAGGGCGGATCGACGATCACGCAGCAGTTCGTCAAGAACTCGTGTGTGACGTCTGCGCGGACGATCAGCCGCAAGCTGAAGGAGGCCGCACTCGCGTGGCAACTCGAGCAGCGCTGGAACAAGCTGCGGATTCTCACCGCCTACCTCAACACGATCTACTTCGGGAACGGCGCCTACGGCATCCAACGCGCCGCGCAAACGTACTTCAACAAGAGTGCGGTCAGGCTGACGCTCCCGGAGGCGGCACTACTAGCCGGAATCCCCGCCGATCCCTCACGTTTTGATCCGGTGACGAATCCCCGAACCGCGCGAGCCCGGCGTCTCGAAGTCCTGAAGGCGATGCTCGGGCAGAACGAAATCTCCGCGCGCGATCTCGAACGGGCTGCACGCACGCCGCTGCCTCGAGCGGCCGACGTCCACCTGCCGGGGATTCAGGGACCTGCGCCCTACTTCGTCAACTACGTGAAGCAGCAGTTGATCGAGAAGTACGGAACCCGGCGTGTCTTCGGAGGCGGACTGAACGTTCAGTCGACAATCGACCTGCGGCTGCAGAAGCTCGCGCGGCGAGCGATCGGAACCGTGCTCAAGGAGCCGAACGGGCCGTCGGCTGCGCTGGTGGCAATTCGCCCGAGCACCGGCGAGGTGGTTGCGATGTACGGCGGCGACAACTTCCGGCAGAGCCAGTTCAACCTCGCAGTCCAGGGCGAGCGGCAGCCGGGCTCATCTTTCAAGCCTTTCGTGCTCGCCACGGCGATCAAGCAGGGGATCTCGCCTGTGACGACCCTGCCGTCGAAGCCGGTTTCGATCTTCATGGGTGACCGCTACTGGCCGGTGCACAACTACGAGAACTCCTACATCGGCTCGGCCGACCTCACGACCGCGACCGCCGTGTCGGACAACACCATCTTCGCCCAACTCACCCAGATCGTTGGACCGGCCAACGTCGCGCGGACCGCCCACGCGCTCGGCATCATGCGACACCTGAATCCGTACTTCGCGATCGGGCTCGGCGCAGACGCTGTCAGCCCGCTCGAGATGGCGCGCGCATTCTCAACCTTCGCAAACGACGGCCGCCGCGTGGACAGCTCTGCGTTCGGGAACCGTCCTCGCGCGATCGCGCGCATCAGCAACGCCGAAGGAAAGCTGGTCGAGGACAACCGCCCGGTGAACCGCGTCATCCTGGACCACGACCAGAACGCGCTCCTCACGAGCATCCTCGA
>CATPAS010000386.1 GCA_955652075.1 uncultured Gaiellaceae bacterium
CGGCCTCGCGGTGGAGGACACGGGTGGGCCGATCTCGGTACCGGTCGGAGACGTCACGCTCGGCCGCATCTGGAACGTGATCGGGGAGCCGGTCGACGAGAAGCCGGCCCCACCGGCGGACACCGAGCGCTGGTCGATCCACCGCGACCCGCCGAAGTTCACCGAGCTCTCTCCGAAGATCGAGGTGTTCGAGACGGGCCTCAAGGTGATCGATCTGCTCGCCCCGTTCATCCAGGGCGGCAAGGTCGGCCTGTTCGGCGGCGCCGGTCTCGGCAAGACGGTGTTGATCCAGGAGCTGATCCACAACGTCGCGCGCGAGCACGGCGGCGTCTCCGTCTTCGCCGGCGTCGGCGAACGCACCCGTGAGGGCAACGACCTCCTGCTCGAGATGGAGGAGTCCGGCGTGCTCGAGAAGGTCGCGCTCGTCTACGGCCAGATGAACGAGCCGCCGGGCGCGCGTCTGCGCGTCGGCCTGTCCGGGCTGACGATGGCCGAGTACTTCCGCGACCAGGGTCAGAACGTGTTGCTCTTCATCGACAACATCTTTCGCTTCACGCAGGCGGGCTCCGAGGTCTCGGCGCTGCTCGGCCGGATGCCGAGCGCGGTCGGCTATCAGCCGACTCTTGCGACGGAGATGGGCCAGCTCCAGGAGCGCATCACCTCCACGCAGACCGGCGCGGTCACGTCCGTGCAGGCCATCTACGTGCCGGCGGACGACCTCACCGACCCGGCGCCCGCGAACACCTTCGCGCACCTCGACTCGTCCGTCGTGCTGACGCGCACGCTCGTCGAGCAGGGCATCTACCCGGCGGTCGATCCGCTCGACTCGTTCTCGCGGGCTTTGCAGCCGGGGATCATCGGCGAGGAGCACTACGCCACGGCGACACGCGTCCAGGAGATCTTGCAGCGCTACAAGGACCTGCAGGACATCATCGCCATCCTCGGCATCGACGAGCTCTCGGACGAGGACAAGCTCGTCGTGACCCGCGCACGGAAGATCCAGCGCTTCCTCTCCCAGCCGAACTTCGTCGCAGAGCAGTTCACCGGCACACCCGGCGAGTACGTGAAGCTCGAGGACACGATCAAGGGCTTCCAGGAAATCCTCGAGGGCAAGCACGACGAGCTGCCAGAACAGGCCTTCTACATGGTCGGAACCATCGAGCAGGCCGTGGAGAAGGGACGGAGCCTCTCGGGCGAGGGGGATTCTGCAGAGGCCGAGGCCGAGCCGGAAGCGGCGCCCGAAGATGCGGCTATCGTCGCCCCCGAGGCTGAGCCCGAGCCTGCCGGCGTTTCTTAGTGCGGGGCACTAGTGGCTGACGAGACTCGAAAGTTCGACCTCTCGCTCGTGACGCCCGACGGCCCTGCGTTCGAGGGCGAGGTGGAGATGATCATCGTCCCCGGAGCGGCGGGCGAGATCGGCGTTCTGGCACGACATGCGCCGCTGATCGCCACGCTGCAGGCCGGCTCGACCCGTGTCTACCTGAATCGGGAGAGTCACGACGTCCGCGAGTTCGCGACCGGCGCAGGCTTCTTCAAGGTCGAGCAGGACCGCGCGATCGCGCTGGTCGACGATGCCGTCCCGGCCAACGAGATCGACGACGATCGCGCGAGGGAGCAGTTGGAGACCGCTCAACGCGAGCTCGAACGTGTCGACCGCGGCGAGTCCAACGCCGATCGCTGGCAACTCGAGCAGCGCATCAAGCACGCCGAGAACCAGCTCGCCGTCTCCGGCCGCAGCTAGGCCACGAGCTGAGCGGCGCCCGTAAGGCTCAAAAGGGCTGGGTGCACCGGCACGGTGTCGGTCAGCCGCCCGTAGCCGAGCTGCTCGGCGAGTTGCCCACATTCCTCCTCGACGATCTGCGCCTCGGCGTCGCCGACCTTGTCGCGCCACTCGTCGCCCTGGAGAGGGAACCACTTGCGGTCCCACGGCAGGGTGGCGAAGGGCATCCGATGGCCCGCGCGCGGGACGAGATCGTCGTCGTATGAGAGCCCGACCGCTTTGCAGACCGCACGAATGGCTCCGGGCGGGTTCTGCACGAAGTCCTCGAAGCGCAGCGCGAGAAAACGCCCTGTCGGCGGGCCATCTTCCAGTGCGAGCAGTGTCGAGTTGTTCCAGTGCTGCGCGACGAGGCGCAGCTGTTCCTCGTAGGGAAGGTCTCGACGCCAGGTCGGCGGTTTGCGGCGGACGGCGCGGAAGCACATCGTGTACGGATTCCGCACGACCAGCAGGAAGAACGGCTCGTGCCCCTCGAGTAGCCGGTCGAGGTAGGGGATCTTGATGGTGTACGTGTGCGTCTTGTCGAGGAAGCGGGCCGCTTGCGGATCATGGGCGTAGACCGCGACGTGCTCCTTGAGGATTCGCTTGAACCGTTCGCTGTCTGCCGGCGTCGCGTCATCGGCGGTGTTCCTGTATTCCGGCAGCAGCAGGTTCGACGCGTAGACGGAAGCGTGCTCGGTGCCGACGAGCGGGTGATCGAGGTCGTCGCGGTGCGCCGAGCTCCAGAGGGTCGAGGGGAGACGTCGCATCCGGTTCCGGACGAACCCGAGCTCGTCCGTCGCGACCCAGTAGTCCGAGGTCCCGCTCATGCTCACCACCGAGGGATGGCGGAGCAGGCAGCGGCCCACGAGGGTCGTTCCGCCCCCCTGCATGCCGAGGACGAAGATCGGCCGGTCGAGCGGGACCTGGTCGACCGAGGAGAGATGCCGCCTCAGCGAGCGGCGCCACCGGTCGCGACGCCGCCAGCGCTCCGCCTTCACGACGACCGTCCGGAGGAAGGACCCGCGCGGCCACGGATCGCGGTTGAAGAGGTATGCAAAGCCTCGGAATCCCGGCGGCACAGACCGATCCTACCGTGTGCGCCTGCTACCCTCAGTCGACCCGGAAAGCTTTGAAAGGCAGCTTGGCGACCGGGTTACCAAACGCCTAAAGAGCCCCGCGCGCCGGCCAAGGCGTGGTTCTCTTTAGGACGGAAGCACGGGCGAAGCCCGCACTTCCTTTAGCGGCACCGCAAGCGGCGCCGTAGGGCCGAAAGAAGGGACAGGATGCTGGACGCGCGCACACGACTCGAAGCCATCCTCCGCGAGCGCATCGCGGTGCTCGACGGCTCGTGGGGCGTGCTCATCCAGCGCGAGCTCAAGGGCGAGGAGGCCTACCGGGGTGAGCGGTTCAAGGACCATCCGCGCGACGTCGCGGGCGATCCCGACCTGCTCAACCTGACCAGGCCCGAGGTCGTCCTCGGCATCCACCGCGACTACTTCGCCGCCGGCGCCGACATCGCCACCACCAACACTTTCACCGCCACGACGATCGGGCAGGCGGATTACGGGCTCGAGGATCGCGCCCACGAGATGAACGTGGCCGGGGCCAAGCTGGCGCGGCAGGCGGCGGACGAGGTCGGCGGCTTCGTCGCAGGTTCCGTCGGCCCCCTGAACGTCACGCTCTCGCTGTCGCCGCGCGTCGACGACCCGGCGTTCCGCACGCACACCTTCGACCAGGTCTATGACACTTACGCGGATCAGATCCGAGGGCTTGCGGAGGGCGGGGTCGACTTTCTGCTGATCGAAACGATCTTCGACACGCTCAACGCCAAGGCGGCCATCGCCGCGGCGCTCGAAGTCGCGCCGGAGCTCCCGCTCTGGATCTCGTTCACCGCCATCGACCGCAGCGGACGGAACCTCTCCGGCCAGACCGTCGATGCGTTCTGGCTCTCGGTCGAGCACGCGAGGCCGTTCATCGTCGGCGTCAACTGCTCGCTGGGCGCGACGCAGATGCGCCCCTTCGTGGAGGACCTCGCGCGCGTCGCTCCGACGTGGGTCGCTTGCCACCCGAATGCGGGCCTCCCGAACGAGATGGGTACGCACGACGAGCAGCCGCAGGACACGAGCCAGGCGCTGCGCGCATTCGCCCAGGACGGACTGGTGAACATCGTCGGCGGCTGCTGCGGCACCACCCCCGAACACGTCAAGGCCATAACGGCCACGACCAGGGGTCAGACCCCAAGGCGTGTCCCGGAGAGCGAGGGGCTGACCCGCCTCAGCGGGCTGGAGCCGTTCCGCATCTTCCCCGAGTCGAGCTTTGTCATGGTCGGCGAGCGCACGAACGTGACGGGCTCGGCGCGCTTCAGGCGGCTGATCGAAGCCGGACAGTTCCAGGAGGCGGTCGAGGTGGCGCTCGAGCAGGTGCGCGGCGGCGCGAACATCCTCGACGTCAACATGGACGCCGACCTGCTCGACTCGGTCGAGGCGATGACGACGTTCCTCAACCTCGTCGCCACAGAGCCGGACGTCGCACGCATCCCGATCATGGTCGACAGCTCGCGCTGGTCGGTGTTGGAGGCCGGCCTCAAGTGCCTGCAGGGGAAGGGCGTCGTCAACTCGATCAGCCTCAAGGAAGGCGAGGACGAGTTCCTCGCGCACGCGCGACAGATCCGGCGCTACGGCGCGAGCGTCGTCGTGATGGCGTTCGACGAACAGGGCCAGGCCGACACGGTCGAGCGGAAGGTGGACATCTGCGAGCGCGCCTACAAGCTGCTCACCGCTGACGGGTGGGTTCCGGAGGACATCATCTTCGACCCCAACGTCCTTGCGGTGGCGACCGGCATCGAGGAGCACGCGGAGTTCGCCAAGGCGTTCATCGAGGGAGCCCGGCAGATCAAGGCGCGCTGTCCGGGCGTGAAGATCTCCGGCGGCATCTCGAACCTGAGCTTCTCGTTCCGCGGCAACGACGTAGTGCGCGAGGCCATGCATGCGGCGTTCCTCTACCACGCGATCGCGGCCGGGCTCGACATGGGCATCGTCAATGCCGGCCAGCTCGCTGTGTACCAGGACATCGAGCCGGACCTGCTGGAGCGCGTCGAAGACGTCATTTTCAATCGGCGCGAGGACGCGACCGAGCGGCTCGTCGAATACGCGTCGAGAGTTCAGGGCGAAGGAACGAGGCGCGAGCGCGATCTCTCGTGGCGCGAGGCTCCCGTCGAGGAGCGCCTGTCTCATGCGCTCGTCCACGGCATCGTCGACTTCATCGAGGAGGACACCGAGGAAGCCCGCACGAAGCACGAGCGGCCGCTCGACGTGATCGAGGGCCCGCTCATGAACGGGATGCAGATCGTCGGCGACCTGTTCGGCTCGGGGAAGATGTTTCTGCCGCAGGTCGTGAAGAGCGCGCGCGCGATGAAGCGTGCCGTGGCGTACCTCGAGCCGTACATGGAGGCCGAGAAGGCCGCAGGGCTGCACGCCCCCCGTGCGCAGGGGAAGGTCGTGCTCGCGACCGTCAAGGGCGACGTCCACGACATCGGCAAGAACATCGTCGGGGTCGTGCTCGGCTGC
>CATPAS010000387.1 GCA_955652075.1 uncultured Gaiellaceae bacterium
ACTGGTCACCCCGGGCGCCGAGCGCTTCGTCAGGGCTGAGACGTTCTTCGCCCTGGCTCGGCGGTCGCCGTCCGAAGACCTCTATGTTCATCTCACACGGGCCGACCTGCTGGTCGTCGCGCCGCTCACCGCGAACACGCTGGCCAAGCTGGCGCACGGGCTGGCGGACAATCTCGTCGCCGAGGCGGCGCTCGCACACCGCGGTCCGGTTCTGCTCGCGCCGGCGATGAATCCACGCATGTGGGCGAGCCCCGCCACCCAGGCGAACGTTGAAGCCGTCCGCTCTCGCGGCGCGGTGCTCGTCGGCCCTGACGAAGGTGAGACGGCTGAGGGCGAGTGGGGCGTGGGGCGGATGGCGGAACCGGAGGAGATCTATCGCCGGAGCCGTGAGTTGCTCGGCGAGACCGATTCGCTCGCCGGTCGCCGCGTGCTCGTGAGCGCGGGCGGAACCCGTGAGCCGTTCGACGCCGTCCGCTTCCTCGGCAACCGGTCCTCCGGGCGGATGGGGGTGGCGCTCGCAGAGGAAGCGCGGAAGCGCGGCGCCGAGGTGACGCTCCTCGCAGCGAATCTCGCAGTTCCGACGCCGGGAGGCATCGAGGTCGTCGAGACTCCTACGGCCGCGGCGATGCTGGACGAAGCCATGGCGCGGCGCGACGCTGACGTGGTCCTGATGGCCGCCGCCGTCGCCGACTACCGGCCGGCGGAATCCGCGGCCGGAAAGCGCCCGAAGGACGAGCAGGAGTGGCAGGTGACGCTCGAGCCGACCGCCGACGTCCTGCACACCCTCGGGAAACGGCGAACGAACGGCCAGGTGCTGATCGGCTTCGCGGCTGACCGCGGAGATCATGGCCTCGCGCGCGCGCGCGAGAAACTGGAGCACAAGCGAGTCGACGTCATGGTCTTCAACGACGTCTCGCGCAGTGACATCGGCTTCGACGCCGGGGACAACGAGGTCGTCCTCATTACCGCCGCGGGGGAGCGTCGCGTCGCAAAGGCCCCGAAAGACCAGATCGCTGCGGCGATCGTAGATACGGCCGAGGAACTCTTGCGTGAGCGAGCCCGGTAGCCAGCGAGTAGAGAGCGTCCCTGCGGTCGAAGCGATCCGCGCGATCGTCGACAACCTCGGGCGGGTCGTGCATGCCCCCGAAGAGACGCTGCGCCTGTGCGTCCTCTGCCTGGTCAGCGAGGGCCATCTGATCCTGGAGGACTTTCCCGGAGTGGGGAAGACCATGCTCGCCAAAGCGCTCGCGCGCTCGCTCGACATGTCGTTCTCGCGCATGCAGTTCACGCCGGATCTGTTGCCGTCCGACGTCACGGGCGTCAATGTCTTCAACCAGCGTTCGAACGAGTTCGAGTTCAGGCCGGGGCCCGTTTTCGCCAACCTGCTGCTCGTCGACGAGATCAACCGCGCCTCGCCGAAGACACAGGCAGCCCTGCTGGAGTGCATGCAGGAGCAGCAGGTGACGACGGACGGCGTCACGAACCAGCTCGCCCGGCCGTTCATGGTGATGGCGACCCAGAACCCGATCGAGTACGAGGGGACCTATCCGCTGCCGGAGGCGCAACTCGACCGGTTCACGATGCGTATCGCCATCGGCTACCCCCCGCTGTCGGAGGAGGCGAAGATGCTCACCGAGCAGACGGCGGACCCGCCGCTCGACGCCCTCGAGCCCGTGGCCAACGCAGCGGATGCGATCGCGCTCGCCGACGAGGCAAAGGCGATCTTCGTCGAGGAGAGTCTCAACCGCTACGTCGTGGCGCTTCTGCGATCGACCCGCGGCGATACGCGGCTTTACCTGGGCGCGAGCCCTCGCGCGGGCATTGCGATCCTCAGAGTTGCGAAGGCGCGTGCGCTGGCGGACGGCCGGACTTACCTCGAGCCCGACGACGTCAAGGCGGTCGCGGTCGCCGTGCTTGCTCACCGCCTGATCCTGGCTCCGGAGGCCCGCTCGACCGGGCTCACCGGCGAGCAGATCGTCCGGGAAACGCTCGAAAAGACACCAGTCCCGGTCTAGTGGCTCTAACGCCGCGCGGTCGTGTGATCCTTGCGCTGGGCTTCTTCGTCTACGTCGCCGCCTGGGCCTTCGGCTCCAAGCCTCTCTACCCTGTCGCGACCGGCCTGCTGCTGGTCGTCGGTGTGGCCTGGGTCTGGGTGCGCCTGTCGGACCGGCCGTTTCGGGTGAGACACGGGTGGGGCGATCGCGAGCACATGGAGGGCGACGACGTGCCGGTGATGGCCGAGCTCGATCCGACCGGCAACGTGCTGCCCGCGTCCGTGACGCTGAGCGAGCGCGTCGGCCGCCTGGGTGAGCAGCGTCATGTTCTGAGACGACATGGGCGGCGGCTGCGCGTTCGCTACGTCCTGGAGCAGGTCCCGCGTGGACGCTACGCATTCGAGGACGTGCGCGCCGAGCTCGCCGATCCGTTCGCGCTCGAGCAGGCGATCGTGCACCTGCCGGCACCGGGCGCGCTGCTCGTGTATCCGCGACTCGTCCGCCTCGGAGCGCTCTTCACAGAATCGGGTATGCGCTCGCACGACGGACGGCGGCTGCTGCTGCGCCGGCACAGCGGCTTCGAGCTGCACAGCGTGCGCGAGTACGAGCAGGGAGAATCTCTGCGTCGCGTGCACTGGCCGTCGACTGCGCGCCGTGGTCAGCTGATGGTCAAGGAGCTCGAGGACTCGCCGCGGGACGAGATCGCCGTCCTGCTGGACGCCGATGCCAAAGCCGTGGTGGGGGAGAGCTTCGAGGTGCAGGTACGCGCGGCAGGATCGATCCTCGACGCCTACGTGCGGCGCGGACGTAGAGGTGTTCTGGTCCTCAACTCCGAGCGGCGCGAGGTTCAGCACGTGCATTCGCCCGCTGCGGACTGGCGTCGCGCGCTCGAACTGCTCGCGGCCGTCGAGGCGACGGGGAACACGCCGGTTGCGCGGTTGCTTGCGGAGGAGGACAACCCCGCCGCGCGGGCGCTCGAGTTGGTGGTGGTGACCGCCAGGCTCGAGCCCGCGCTCGTCGACCGGCTGATCCAGCGCGCTCTTTCGCGACGCAAGGTGTCGGTCGTCTGGATCGATCCCGCGAGTTTCAACGGCTCGCCAGGCCGCCCGGAGCCGGCGTTGTTGCGCCTGCAGGCCGCGGGCATCCCTGTTGCCGTGGTCCGTGCGGGCGACGATCTGGCGACCTGCTTGTCGGGCG
>CATPAS010000388.1 GCA_955652075.1 uncultured Gaiellaceae bacterium
CGGTACAGGTGCGCACGGGTCTGCCGGCGCAGATGCAGGAGATGCTCGAAGCCTGCGTTCGTGACGAACGCCGTGCGAGCGCCCTTGCGCTCGAGCAGCGCGTTGGTCGCGACAGTAGTCCCGTGCGCGAATCGCTCGACGCGTTCGGCGCCCGCCGCCCGCGCTGCGGCGACGACCGACTCCTCCTGGTGCGGAGCGGTGAGCACCTTGGCGGTCGTCACGCGGCCGCCCTCGAGGACGACCGCGTCCGTGAAGGTCCCGCCCACGTCGACGCCGAGCACAGCCATTCAGGAAGACTGACAGCGTGGCAATTCGTGGGCTCCTCTTCGACTTCGACGGCCTGCTCGTCGACACCGAGACTCCGTCCCGGCTCGTCTGGGAGGAGCTCTATCGCGAGCACGGCCACGAGCTTCCGCAGGACCAGTGGGCAACGCTCATCGGGACGATCGGCGCGCCCTTCGATCCTTTCGGCCATCTCGAGGAGCTGGTCGGGCGGCGGCTCGACGAGCAGGCGTTGACGACGCGTCGCCGGGCGCGCGAGTACGAGCTGATCGATCTCGAAGAGCTCCGCCCGGGCGTCGAGGAGTACTTCGCCGAAGCGGAGCGGCTTGGCCTGCACACCGCGGTGGTGAGCAGCAGCGACGACGACTGGATCGCGCGTCATCTCGGCAGGCTCGGCCACCTCGAAGGCCTCGACACGGTCGTGGCGGCAAACGGCGACACCGAGCGGGCGAAACCGCGGCCGGATCTCTATCTCGAAGCGCTGGATCGTCTCGGGTTGAAGCCCCACGAAGGAATCGCCTTCGAGGACTCGCCGAACGGCGTCACGGCCGCGAAGGCCGCAGGGCTCGTCTGCGTGGCGGTGCCGAATCCCATGACGGCGACGCTTGCGCTCGACGACGCCGACCTCGTGCTCGAATCGCTCGCAGACGTTTCCCTGCGCGAGCTGCTCGAGCGGTTTTGACGCGTTGGGAACCTCTGTTGTCGCCGCTGCGGTGGATCAGGCGACGGCGTTCGTCATCCTCGCGTCGATCGTGATTCCCGTCGCCGTCCTGTCAGTCGTGTGCTGGTTCTTCTGGAAGCACCGGCACGACGACTGACGGCGGGCGACCTGGTCTACGGGTAGGGGTTGGCGGGGTACGGGGTGGTGGTCGTGGTGGTCGAGGGGGTTGTGGAGGCCTTGACGACTGCGGTTCCTTTGGCGGAGACGGCGTACCACCTGGCGCCGAAGGCGAGATTGCCTTCGCCGTTTGTCTGACCGGCCTGCTTGTCGAGCACGAAGCTGTAGAGCGGGTGTTTGCTGTACGTCAGCTGCAGGCTGCCGTTGCTGCGCTTGGTTGTGCCGAGCAGCGACGCTTTCACGCCGGACCCGGCGGTCGGCTTGCCGCGTTGCAGGGAGGGCGGCCAGAACTTCGCGCAGCTTCCGCTACAGGAGCTCTTGCCGTTTCTGTCCTTGGCGAACATGTAGAGAGTGTGCTGATTGGAATTCACCAGAATCAGGCCGAGCTTGGTCTTGCTCAGAGAGACGGATCCAGTTGTTCCGGTCGCGCTCCGGGCGATTGAACCGGCAGCGAGAAATCCGATCACACCCAGCATCGCGGCCAACGTCAGCACGATGACCGTGTGTGTGGTCGCCTCGCGCGTGGCCACCTGACCTTCTGTGTCTCTTCGATCGTTGGTCTCTTGCATCGTGAAAGCTCCTTTCTCGACGGTTTCTACGCGAGAAGAAGGCAACCGGATTGCCAACGCCAAACCGGGGATCAGGCGCCGAAAACATCAGGGGCCGCCCGAACAGGCGGCCCCTGATTGGTCACTTAGCCAGGCCTTGGTCAGGCGTGGGCGAGCTCGGGAACAACGCCGAGCTGCTGCATCATCCCGAACGTGTCCCAGTTCGTGTATTCCTCGATGACCTTGCCGTTCGCAAGGCGTGAGAGGGTGAGTCCCGAGACCTTCACCTGCTTGCCGGTGGGAGTGACGCCCATCAGGTCACCGTCGTGCTTGCCGCGACCGGTCCAGCGGGTGGCGACCTTGTCGCCCTCGGCGATCTGCTCGTCGACGGTGATCCGGGCATCCGAGTACGCCGCGCGATAGGTCGCGATGTTTTCCTTGAAGCCGTCGGGGCCGAGCAGTGGCTCGGGGAGGGCCGGGTCGTAACCGACGTACTTGCGATCGATGAGCTCGTCGACGACGCGCAGGTCGCCCTTCCACGGTTCCTCGAGGAGACGGCGGACGATCGCTTTGTTCTGTTCCAAGGACATATTGCTCCTTTTTCGGGTGTGGTGCCCGCGCGGCGACGCTGCGCCCGAGGGCTGGGACCGAAGCTGCTCGGAAGAGGGCTTCGGGACATGAAAAGTGAAGACGCGGCGCTCGCGGTGACGCTTCGGGCGTCGTAAGACCGACTTCTCGCTGCCGCAACCTACGCTATAGGCGATCGGACTCTACGCGAGCAAAGCGCGAGAACCGTCGAGACGGTGACCGCAAAGTGCGGCATTTTCGTGCGGCGGCCCGCGCTCAAGAACCCGGACACAAATGGGCAAGAGCAAACGACGATGACTGATTTCGTGCACGCGCTGACGTGCTGAACGCCCGATGTGACATGTATTCGCCGTGCCCACTGCGCTCGAGATAGCTCTCGCAGGGCCGAAAGGCGAACCGGTGGACCTCGCTCGGACGATCATGTCTCACGGCGTTGCCGACCTCCCGCCCGGCCAGGTCGACGAGGGGGCACGGGCATACACCACGACACTCGCGCTCCCGTCGGCGCCACCGCGCACGGTTCGGATCGTCGCCGGCCGTCCAGGATTCGCGCGGATCGACGTCGAGGGGCGCAAGCTCGGCGCACGTGCCGCGCGCGATCTGACTGCGGCTGTGCGGCAAATCCTCAACTTGGACGAGGACTTGTCGGAGTTCTACGCCCTTGTCGCGAGCGACCCCGATCTCTCCTGGGCCTCTCGTGGAGCGGGCCGACTGCTCCGGACCCAGACGGTGTTCGAGGCCGTGGTGAAGACGATCTGCACGACGAACACGGCCTGGTCGGGGACGCGCAGGATGACGCAGGCGCTCGTCGAGAACCTCGGCGCCGAGGCACCGGGAGGCGCGCGGTCGTTTCCGACTCCTGAAGCGATGGCCGAAGTGGACGTGGGCTTCTACCGGGAGGTCGTGCGCGCCGGCTATCGCGGCCCGTACTTCAAGCAGCTCGCAACCGACGTGGCCGAACGAACGATCGACCTCGAGGAGTTGAACGACCCAGACCTGCCTGACGGCGAAGCGGCCGCGCGCTTGCTCGCACTGCCGGGAGTCGGCCCCTATGCCGCCGCGCACGTGATGCTGACGTCCCTCGGCCGCTACTCCCGGCTCGTGCTGGACTCGTGGACTCGCCCGACGTACTACAAGCTCTCCGGGGCCCGTAGTGCTTTACGAGACGCGACCATCGAGCGTCGCTTCAAGCGCTACGGCGACTGGGCGGGCCTCGCGTTCTGGCTCTACCTGACACGCGGCTGGGTCGAGGACGGATTGCCGGTCTAAATACGTCAGCTGACGTATTGGCGCGACCGTTGGCGCGGGGAACGATCGTGAGGACTGAAAGGAGCACCCACGAGCGCGCGAGCGCATGTCGCCATCGCGATTGCGGTCCTCGGCATCTCGATTCCACTGGGAACCGCCGCGGGCACGTCGCGTCAAATCCCTACGGCGTTCATCGGACCTGGATGGGCCGGCTATGTCGTTCACGCCGGCGGAAAGGCATTCACGGAGGTGCGCGGCACGTGGGTCGAGCCGCGCATCGTCTGCAACCGCCCGCAAAGCTCCGCCGCCTTCTGGGTCGGGATCGGAGGCGCAGAGCGCGCCTCCGGCGCTCTGGAACAAATCGGCACGTCCGCCGACTGTTCGGGGAATGCATTGCCGTCGCACTCCGCGTGGTACCAGCTGTTTCCGGATCCGCCCATCGATCTCTCCATTGCAATCCACCCTGGCGACATCGTCTCAGCGGAGGTGAGCGTGCGAGGGAAGACGGTGACGGTCGCGATGAGGAACAACACCTCGGGTACCTCGTTCTCGACGAGCGTGACCGCGTCGACAATCGAAACCGCCTCGGCAGAATGGATCGCAGAAGCCCCGGCAGCCTGCCTCATGCCAGATTGCGTACCGCTCGCCCTCGCCGACTTCGAGAGCGTCGTTTTCTCGCACGCTTCTGCGACTGCCGGGTTGCTTCACGGGTCGATCGTTGATTCCGCCTGGACCACGCAGCCGGTCGAGATGGCCCCGCATGGGCTGAAGGTGCTCATGGCCCCTTCGCGAGTCTCGCGGAACGGTTCCACCTTCTCGGTTCGCACCTTGGGAAAACGGTCGGGCTGACGTATCGTGGATCCATGAGCGTGCTTAGTGAGCACGACGTCCGTTCTGCGCTCGACCTCGCCTACGACGCAGGGA
>CATPAS010000389.1 GCA_955652075.1 uncultured Gaiellaceae bacterium
GCCGGGAGCCGATCCAGGAGGCGCTCGAGAGCCTCGAGGCTGAGACGGCACGCGCCCGGCGTCTCGTGGAGCGCCGCGGGTCGGGGCCGAGCACGGCGCGCTACCTCGCTTCGAAGGGCTTCGGCGAGGAGGCGCTGGAAGCCGCGACCGGCGCCGACTTTGCATCGGACCCCTGAACGGCGCTAGGATGCAAGTGCTTCATCCGACGTTTTGCCTGCACAGTAACGTATTCCGAATCGCACTGCACTTACGAAATCGATGTCAATCTCCTACCAGTCAGACACCGAAAGGCTCTTGACAGCGGCGATCTAGGGGAACCGCTTTCCGAGCCGCGGTGTCGGCTCGTTTCACCGATTCGGGATCTCCCGTGCCGGCCGGACTGCCGGGTGGGGCGCCGCGGTAGCGATACCGCGGACAACCGACCCAGGAGCTGAGCCAAATGCAGGTCGCCATCGGGATTCTGATCGGCCTCGTCGCAGGGGGATTGGGAGGCGCAGTCGCGGTCGGGGCGCTCGGCAAGTCGCGCCTCGGAGCAGCCCAGCAGCAACGGAAGCAGATGATCGAGGACGCCCAGCGCGAAGCGGAGACGCTTCAGCGGGAGGCCCAGATCACCGCTCGCGAGGAAGCGGTCAAGCTGCGTGCAGAGATCGACCAGGAAGTCGCAGAGCACCGCGGCCGGGTCGTCAAGGTCGAGGAGCGCGTGCTCGCAAAGGAAGAGGAGATCGACGGGAAGCTGACGGAGATCGCGCGCCGCGAACAGGGGCTCGCCGATCGTGAGACGCACCTCCGGCAGCTCCAGGAAGAGCACAAGGATGCGCGCGAGCAGCAGTTCGCCGAGCTCGAGCGGATCTCGGGGATGACCGTCAACGAAGCGAAGCTCAACCTGCTCGAACGCTCCGAGGACCTCGTCCGGCACGAGCTCGCGCGACGGGTCCGCCAGCTCGAGGAGGAGGCGCGCACCGAAGCCAAGAGGCGGGCGCGCAACCTTGTCGCCGACGCCCTCCAGCGCGTCGCAGCGAGTCATGCCGCCGAGACGACCGTCTCCGTCGTCGCCCTTCCTTCCGACGACATGAAGGGCCGCATCATCGGGCGAGAAGGGCGCAACATCCGTGCACTCGAGCATCTGACCGGCGTCGACTTCATCATCGACGACACGCCGCAGGCTGTGGTTCTCTCCTCGTTCGACGGGATCCGGCGCGAGGTCGCGAGGCTCACGCTGACGAAGCTGATCGAGGACGGCCGCATTCACCCGGCGCGCATCGAGGATACGTACTACGCGTCGAAAGCGGAGATCGAGGACGCGATCGTGCAGGCCGGGCAGCAGGGGGTCTTCGAGGCCAACTGCGGGGAGTTCCACGAGGAGCTCGTGAAGATCCTCGGCCGGCTGCGCTATCGCACGAGCTACGGCCAGAACGTCCTCAAGCACACGCTCGAGGTCGTCCACCTCGCGGGCATCATGGCGTCGGAGGTCGGCGCAAGCGTGAAGGTGACGAAGCGTGCTGCCCTGCTGCATGACCTCGGCAAGGCGATGACGCACGAGATCGAGGGGTCACACGCATCGATCTCCGCGCAGCTCGCGCGCCGGTACGGGGAGTCGCAGCATGTCGTCCACGCAATCGAGGCGCATCACTACGAGATCGAGCCGCAGACCGTCGAAGCGGTGCTGCTGATCTCGGCCGACGCGATCTCCGCGTCAAGGCCGGGCGCCCGCGGAGAGAGCCTCGAGCACTACATCAAGCGGCTCGAGTCGCTCGAGGAGCTCGCTGCGCAGAAGCCCGGTGTCGAGAAGGTGTATGCGCTCCAGGCCGGCCGGGAGATCAGGGTGATCGTCAAGCCCAGCGAGGTCGACGACGACGCGGCCGTCCTGCTCTCGCACGAGATCGCACGGGAGATCGAGGATCAACTGGAGTATCCCGGCCAGGTGAAGGTGACCGTCATCCGCGAGAGCCGAGCCATCGACGTTGCCCGCAACGTCGCGAACGGCGGCACGCACCACGAGGCGCTCGCGCCTGCGGAACCTGCGCCGCAGGTCCAGCCGGATCAGGCCGCCTAAGTCCGCTTCGCGAGCGCGGCCGTCGCGCCGAGTGCGATGAAGACGATCCCCGAGCCGTGGCGGACGGCGTTTCGCCGGCGGCGCAGCAGGCCGCCGACGGTTCCGGCCGCAAGCGCGTAGAGCGAGTCGGTGACGAGCCCGAGCCCGACGAAGACGAACCCGAGGACCAGCGCCTGTGACCAGACGCCGCCTCGGTCGGGGGCGACGAATTGGGGCAGGAACGCGAGGAAGAAGAGCGCCGTCTTCGGATTGAGGGCGTTCACGACCGCACCGCGCACGAACGCCCTCCGGAGCGGATAGCGCCTTCGCTCGACCGGCGTATCGACGTCCCGCTCGAGCAGCTTCCGAATGCCGAGATAGACGAGGTAGGCAGCGCCTGCGTATTTGACGACGCTGAATGCAAGCGAGGAAGCGACGATCAAGGCTGAGAGCCCGGCGGAGGCCGCGGCGACGTGGACGAGCGTGCCGAGATGAACGCCGGCGACCGAGGCGAGCCCGATGCGGCGACCCTGTTCCGCGCTCTGGACGACTATGTAGAGCACCGCCGGCCCGGGAATCGCCAGCAGAGCCAGGGCGGCGAGGCCGAAGAGCCACAGCGAGGTAGCGTCCGGAAAGACCACGGGTACCATTCTGGCCCGTGCGCCGGTACCACGTCACGACTTTCGGCTGCCAGATGAACGCTCACGACAGCGAGCGGATCAAGGGCATGCTCGAGGAGATCGGCCTCGGCGAGGCGGCCACGCAGGATGAGGCTGACGTCCTTATCTTCAACACCTGCACGATTCGTGAGAAGCCGGACCAGAAGTTCGCGGCGCACCTCGCGCAGGCCGCCGCGGTCAAGCGACGCGATCCGGACAAGGTGATCGCCGTCGGCGGCTGCTATGCGGAAGCGCAACGCGAGCGCCTGTTCCAGCTCTATCCGTACGTCGACGTCGCGTTCGGGCCGGGATCGATTCCTCATCTCGGCGAGTGGCTCGGCGCGGGCGGGCTCGGCGTCGCACGCGGACGCTTTGGCCTCGACGACCGCAGCTTCGCCGGCGAGCTGCCTATGCACCGTGAGCGCAGCTTCCAGGCATGGGTGCAGATCTCGATGGGCTGCAACTCGAAGTGCGCCTACTGCA
>CATPAS010000390.1 GCA_955652075.1 uncultured Gaiellaceae bacterium
AGCAAGGCAGTGTGCTTGGGTCGGAACACGTGTGACCTCCTTTCGGTCGTGGTGCGTCCATGGAACCGCCGCTGCTTAAGAGCAGCCCAAGACGCGTCTAAGAAGTCAGTGAGACTTCTGCGGGGCCCGTCGCTTGAAGCGCGCCTCCTCCATCACTCCTTCGAGGCGTTTCGGCCGCCGTGCAGAGCGCGAGGTGCAGCCGTCAGCCCTCGTCCATCCGCCGACGGCTAGTCCGCGGCCTCCGAGGTTGCGACGACGAGCCTTTCTCGGCGACGGAGGCGCGGCGGCGTGATGAACACCGCAACTCCTGCTCCGACCAACGCGACGACCGCGGCAATGGCGAACGCGATCGTGAATCCGTCGACCGAGGGGACGTTCGTCCCGGCGATCGTGTGTGCGGCGAGCAGGGCCGCTCCGACTTGACCGCCCACGACGCCACCGACCGTGCGCATGACGGTATTCATGCCCGTCGCTACGCCTGTTTCCGTTGGACGCACGGCTTCGGTGATGAGCGTCGCCATCGCGGCGAATGCAAAGCCGACTCCGACTCCCAGCACGGGCATTGCGGCCAGAATCTGCCACGGCTTGTCATGCAACTCTGTGAGCGAGGCCGCGGAGATGGAGACGAGCAGCATCCCGGCGGCGAGTGGCCATTTGAATCCGACGCGCCGGCCGATGAGTCCCGCGAGCGGTCCTGCGAACAGCAAGGCAAACGAGCTCGGCAGCAGGTAGAGGCCTGCTTTCGTCGCGCTCGCGTGGAACCCGTAGTGCACCACGCGCTGAAGCGACGTCGACAGCCCGTGCGGCGTCTCCACGAAGTTGGGCACGAGGACGAACGTGCCGAACATCGCGAAGCCGGCGATCAGCGCAGTGATGTTCGTGAACAGAATCTCGCGCCGGGCGAGCATCCGCATGTCGACCATCGGCTCCTCGACGCGGAGCTCGACGACGCCCCAGACAACGAGGAGGCCGACGGCAGCCAGGGCGAGCCCGAGAATGCGGCCTGACGCCCAGCCCCAGTTCTCGCCCTCGGTGAGGGCGACGAGCATTGCGATCAGTCCACCCGACATCAGCGTCGCGCCGAGGTAGTCCACGCGTGACGGCGTCTTGATCGGCGATTCCGGGATGAAGCGGTGCACGAGCACCAGTGCCGTGCCGATCCCGACGGCCCCGACGATGAACAGCCAGCGCCACGAGGTGTGATCGACGATCACGCCGGAGAGCACGATCCCGAAGCCGCCGCCGATCCCGAACACCGCCGAGACGAGCCCGATTGCGACGCCGACCTTCTCCGCGGGGAACTCGTCGCGAATGATCCCGTAGCTCAGCGGGAACACCGCCGCGCCCGCGCCCTGAACCGCGCGCCAGGCGATCAGCGACCAGATGTTCCAGGCGCCGGCAGCGCCGATGGAGCCGATGAAGAAGAGCGCGAGCGCGATCACGAGCAGCCGCTCCTTCCCGTACTGGTCGCCCAGCTTCCCGAGGACGGGCGTCGCAACTGATGCGACGAGCAGGAAGACCGTCAGGACCCAGGTGACCCAGGTCGTGGTCGTGTGCAGGTCCCGCTGCAAGGTCGGCAGGGCCGGAATGACCATCGTCTGCTGGAGTGCGAACGCGATCCCGGCCAGCGTGAGGATCGCGAGCGTCACGTTGTAGTGCTGGCGCTCGACTTCCACTGGGCTTTTTTCAGCCTACCGACGCCGCTTACGATCGCCGGGGTGACCGGGCTCTACGAGGACGACGCGGAGCTCTACGACATCGGACGGTGACACGAAAGGACGATGGCCCCGAGTCGACGCGACGGTGACCGGCGGCCTCCTGTGGCACGAGCTCGCGCTCGAGCCGCGGTCGAGCATGTCCCTAAAGGCTGGGGTCAGACCCTCGCTGTTCGAGACGCGCGCCCACGAGGCACGTCACTAAAGCGCGCGAAAGGATTTTGCTAAGCGGCGAGTTGCGGTCCCGGAGGCCGTTCGCCGACGAGCGGGACCGCTCGAGAGCGCAGCCACACGTAGAGCGAGACCGAGAGGCCGGCCACGCCTGCGACCGTGAACGAGAGCTCCGTGCCGCCTGCGGCCGTGAGCCAACCGGCCATGATCCCGCCGAGTGTGCCCGTGCCGGCGAAGGCGAAGAAGTAGATCCCGATCAGGCGGCCGCGCAGGTGGTCGGGTGAGGCGAGCTGGATGAGCGAGCTCGAGTTCGACGACCACGTCGTGAAGCACACGCCGCCGAGGAACAGGAGCAGGGCGATGAAAACCGTCGTCCGCAGCGGCGCGATCAGCAGCTCGCACAGCGCGAAGCCGGCGCTGCCCATGGCGGTGATGCCGACGGTCGCGCGGCCGACGTGGGCAGAGACGAGCGCTCCGATCAGTGCGCCGACACCGAAGACCGCGGAGAGGAGTCCGAACACCTGAGGCCCCGAGTGCAGCGTCTGCTTGGCGAGCACGGGCAGTAAGACGTTGAAGTTGAGGCAGAACGTGCTCACGACGAAGGTCAGAGTCAGCATCAGCCGGATCTGCTCGTGGTGCCGCGCGAACGAGAGCCCTTCCTTGAGCCCGATGTAGAGCGTACGGGCCCGGGCGCGCCGCTCCACCGAATGGAACTCCTGCGGGCGCATCATCAGCAGGCCGGCGAGCACCGCGATGTAGCTCGCTGCGTTCACCGCGAAGCAGACGCCGGCGCCCGCAGCGGCGATGAGCACGCCTCCAAGAGCAGGGCCGAAGATGCGCGCGCCGTTGAACACACCAGAGTTGAGGCTGATTGCGTTCGGCAGCTCGAGCGGCCCGACCATGCGGAAGGTCAACTGCTGGCGGGAAGGCGCGTCGAGGACTTGGACTAGCCCCATCAAGGCTGCGATCACGTAGACGTGCCAGGGGCGTGCGACGCCGGCCAGCGCGACGACCGCGATCGTCGAGGCGAGAACCATCTGAGTCAGCTGCGTGGCTAGGACCGTCCGCCACGCATCGAGCCGGTCGACGACGACGCCCGCAACCAGGCTGAAGAGGGTGAACGGCATGAACTGGCAGAGCGCGAGAATCCCGATCGCGACCGGCGAGTGAGTCAGCGAGAGGACGAGCCAGGCCTGCGCGACGCGCTGCATCCAGGTCCCGATGTTCGAGATGACCTGGCCCGTGAAGAACAGCCGGTAGTTGCGGTGCTTGCGGACGCTGAGGAAGGTGCGCGCGCCGGCACGGAGGATTGCGGCCGTCACGTCTCGTCGTCCCCTAGCAGGAGGGTGAGGGGCTCGATCGCCGCGTCGATCGCCTCGAGCTCGTCCGGCTCGAGCTCGCGGAGGCGCGCCGAGAGCCAGGCCGTTCGCTTCGACTTGACCGAGCGGAGGACCTTGTGGCCCGCGGCCGTCAGCGTCAGGCCGACACGGCGCTGGTCTCCCTCGACCGGTGCCCGCTGGACGAGGCCCGCCTCCTCGAGGCGGGAGATGAACTTGGACATGCCGGGCACCGACATCCGCTCGAGCGCGGCCAGCTCCCGGATCCCGATGCCGGGGTGGAACTTGATCTGGACGAGGAGCGAGACCTGCCCGCCCGTCACGCCGAGCGAGTGGATCTCCCGTCGTAGGTGTCTGTTGAGCTGCAGGAGCACCGGGCGGAGCCGGTTGGCGAGGACGGTGGGATCGGCGGTTACGGCGGTGGGCATTCGTTAACCAGGTTAACTAATCGGCCCTCCTCGGCGGCGACTTGAGCGCAATCCCTCCTCTGAGGGGCACAATTCAGCCGTGGCGCGGAATCCACTCGAGGACGTCGCCCGCGGCCTGCGGGTGCTCGGCGAGCGTCTGTCCCAGACCACGGGCGCCCCTGATCCCTCCGACTGGATCTCGGATCAGCTTCGCCGCCCGGAGCCTGCCCGCACGCTGCCGGAGCTCCAGGCGGAGCTCGACTCGCTGATTGGACTGGAGACGGTCAAGGAGCAGGTTCGCGCCCTGGTCGCCTTCCTGCAGGTTCAGGCCGAGCGCCAGCGCCACGGGCTACCGGAGGTCGCGACGTCGCAGCACCTCGTCTTCCTCGGCAACCCCGGGACGGGCAAGACCACGGTCGCGCGG
>CATPAS010000391.1 GCA_955652075.1 uncultured Gaiellaceae bacterium
TCCACCCCGGTCACGCCGAGGATCGGGCTGTAGTCGGGACTGAGGTCGCACAGGCCGGTCCACTGGCGCAGGATCTTCGCGCTCTCGAGCTGCGGGAAGAGCTCGAGCGTATGCCGCGCCGAGTCCTCGAGGAACGGGAACGTGCTCGTGCCGAGGTACGTCGTGTACGGCTCGATCTCGGCGCCGATCAGAAACTCGCCGCGGTCGGTCTGGGAGATGTACACGTGCATCTGCGACGAGACGATGACCACGTCGAGGAACGGCTTCAGCGGCTCGGTCACGAACGCCTGCAGGATGTGGGTCGTGATCGGGAGCGACACGCCGGCGAGATCGGCCACCAGCGTCGACCAGCCGGCTGTAGCGCTGATCACCGTCCCGGCCTCGACGTCGCCCCGCGTCGTCCGCACGCCCGTGACGCGGCCGTTCGACTGCTCGATGCCTGTCACTTTCGTATCAGGGTGGATCTCGACACCGCGCCGGTCCGCCGCGCGGGTGAGCCCCCAGACGACGGCATCGTGGCGGATGATCCCGCCGGGCGGGTGGTAGAGCGCACCCATGATCGGCCAGGTCACGTCGCGCGAGAAGTTGAGCTCCGGACACAGCCGCGCGACTTCGTCTGCGTCGACGAGGCGGCTGTCGATGCCAAGCAGCTGGTTCACCTCCGCCCGCTCGGCCATCGTGATCATCGCGCGGTCGGAGTGTGCGAGGGTCAAGTGTCCCTGCTGCGAAAAGAGGAGGTTGAAGTCCAGCTCTGCGCCGAGCCCTTCGTAGAGCTCGACGCTGCGGCGGTAGAACGCGGCACCCTCGGGCGTTCGGTAGTTCGCGCGGATGATCGTCGTGTTGCGTCCGGCGGCGCCGGAGCCGATATAGCTCTGCTCGAGGACCGCGACGTTGGTGATGCCGTGGTTTTTCGCGAGGTAGTAGGCGGTCGCGAGCCCGTGCGAGCCGCCCCCGACGATCACGACGTCGTAGGCGCTCTTCAGCTCGCGGCGGGGGCGCCACATGCGCTCCACGCGGAAGATGTCCCTCACTCGATGCCCTCGAGCACGTCGAGCACGACCTCACCGACGTAGTGCGCGAACTCCTGCGGGAAGAAGATGCGGAAGCGCGAGCCGTCGCGGAGCACGAGCGCAGGCACGTCTGCGACCTTCCCGGCCGCCGGTAGTGCCTCGAGATCGAGGTCGGTGAGACGCCGCATGGCACGCGCCCCCTCGAGCTCGAGACCGGCGAGAGCTCCGGTCATGTCGATCACGGTGCCCGGAAGCCGGGCCCGCAGCTCGGCACACTGCTCGTACGAACAGAGGACGAGCGCGCGCCGCGGCGTGATCTGCACGACTTCGGCGTCGACGTCGATCGCGTCGACGTCACCGCGAACCTCGATCTTCCCGAGGCGAGAGAGGTCACGGACCGCCTTCGTCCCGGCGAGCACGCGCGCCAGCGGCGACGCGAAGCGAGGCTGAAAGAGGTCCTCGCTACGTGCGCGGTCCGGGGAGAGGAAGCTGAGCTCGGTCACGACCGGAGCCGCTCGCCCTCGGGATCGAAGAACGGCTTGAGCCGGACGCGCGCGCTTGCGACCCCGCCGTTGACCCTGATCTCGATCTCCGCTCCCTCACGTGCAAATTCGGGGCGCACCCAGGCCATTCCGATGGCGCGCCCCAGCTGCGGGCTAAGGCGGGCGCTCGTGACGCGCCCGCCGGGCCGGCCGCCGAGCACGATCTGCCCGCCCTCGGCCGGCACGACGCCGTCCGTCATCTCGAAGCCGACCAGCTGCTCGCGGAAGCCGCGCTCCTGCACGTGTTCGAGTGCCCACTTGCCGACGAAGTCGTCCTTGTCGAGCTTCGCGATCCAGGGCATGCCGGCCTCGAGCACGTTCGACTCCGAATCAGTGTCCTGGCCGACAAGGATGTGCATCTTCTCGAGCCGCAGGATCCGCTGCGGCTCGAGCCCGAACGGACGGACCCCGAGATCGGCGCCGTACTCGAGCAGGGCATCCCACACGTATTCCCCGTAAGGGCTGGCGAAGTGCAGCTCGTAGCCGAGCTCGCCGACGAACCCGATGCGGAGGACCAGGCACGGCACGCCCGCGACGTAGGTCTCCTTCGCGTCCAGATACGAGATCCCCTCGTTGGACGTGTCGACCTGGGCGAGCCGGCCAAGCAGCTCCCTCGAGCGCGGCCCCGCGACGTTCACGGCGGCGAGGGCACCGGTGAGGTTGACCGTCTCGACGTCCAGCCCCCACACGGCGTTCCACCACTCGAACCACTCGATCACCGTGTCGGCGCCGGTTGAGGTGGTCGTGACGTAGAACCGCTCCTCGCCGAGACGAGCGATCGTGCCGTCGTCCATGATGCGGCCCGCGTCGGTCCCGAGCACGCCGTAGCGGATGCGCCCGACCTTCATGTCGGCGAAGCGGTTCGGATAGAGCAGCTCGAGGAACCGTGCGGCGTCCGGGCCCTGCACGAGGAGCTTACCGAGAGTCGACACGTCGATGACGCCGACGGCACGGTGGACGTGGAGCGCCTCATTCCCGGCGTGCTCGTACGAATGCGCGCGTCGCCAGACGCCGGTCCACATCATCGTCGCACCGGCCTCCTCGTGCCGGTGGTGGATGGACGTCCGCTTGGCGGGCTCGTGGCCGCGCCCCGCAAGCAGGCCGAGCGAGACCGGCGCCCACGGTGGGCGCGCCGTCGTCGTGCCGATTGCCTGCTCGTCCGTTTCGTTCTCCCGGGCGAACAGCCGGATCGCGGGCACGTGGCAGAGCCGGCCCTGGCACGGGCCCATCGTCACGGTCGTGTAGCGCTTGCCGAGCTCGATCGAGTCGAAGCCTTCGGCCATCGCACGCTTGACATCCTTCTCGGAGACGTCCTCGCAGATACAGACGAAGCAGCGGTCCGCCCCCTCCGCGGA
>CATPAS010000392.1 GCA_955652075.1 uncultured Gaiellaceae bacterium
AGAGCGCGTCCGCGACTGCATTCCCGATCGTGAAGGACCCCGCTGCCGCGCCGCGATAGTAGATCGTGGCTCCGTTCGCGAGCGGGCCCGTGGTCGGATAGAGACCTCCGCTGAGGGTGGTCAGAGACAGGGCGTTCGTCGGTGGCGTGGTGTCGATCCTCACCAGCTGCGTCTGGACTGCCGAGGCGTTCCCCGCGACGTCGTTGGCGAAGAACTTCACCGTTGTCGTTCCTTGCACGGAGACGTTGAACGGCGACCCCGCGTAGACCTGTGCGGTGCCAGACGTCTTCGGATCGGAGCCGTCGGTCGTGTACTTGATCTGATTGATGCCTGAACCGCTGCCGTCGCTCGCGGTGAGAGCGACGCTGACCGGGGACGAGTTGTTCCAACCTCCGGCGCTCGGAGTCGGGGAAAGCTGTGCGCTCACCGTCGGCGCGGTGGTGTCGATGACGATGCCGGCGCTCGCCTGCGAGGGCACGTAAGCGGCATCGCCGAGAGCGTAGACCGTGTGTGCTCCGTCGCCCGCGCTCTTCGGAATGCCGAGAGATGTGATTGCCGCGTTGCCGTTCGTGCCGACGTATGCCGGCGAGCCTGTGAGCATGGTGCCGGCGTCGAGGCGGTAAGTGACTCCCTCCCCGTGCCCGCCGCTACCGGTTCCCGAGAAGCCGCTGATCGAGCCCGTCGCACTCGCGATCGCCGGTGTGAACGCCGCATCCCCGAAGGGCGAGCCGCTCACCGCCATCGTCGCTGCGGAGACGGTGACGACACCACTGAGTGCGCTCTCCGGTCCGTGCCAAGCGCCGATCACCGGCGTGATCGTGTATTGCCAGGCTCCTGCCGGGGTGTCATCTTCGAGACACGTGATCCCCGTGACTGTTCCGGTGCAGCTCCCGATCGGGCTGATCGTCGCAGCCCCGCCTCCGGCCGGATACCGCTTGACGAGATAGCCCCCGAGGGCGGCGCCGTTCGAGAGCGTCGACGTACCCCAGCTGACGCTGATCTCTCGTCCAACAGAGCTCGGGCCTGCGGTCGGAGTCGCGCCCTGGTTGACCGTGGCTGCCGTGGCCGATCCGTTGCTGCCCGCCGAGGAGGTTGCGGCCCAATACGCAAAAGCACTCGCCGTCGTGACGAGCAAGAGCACGACCGCCACGATCGAGACGCGCCGCGGTTTCATCGCGTCGCCCTCTGGTCGAGAACTGTTCGCGTGCTGTACCCAAGGTGGAAGACAGCCTGCTTGCACGCATTGGCGACCGTGTTCGGCATCGTGAGAACAAAGACGACCCTGCGGGCGCCGCCGGGTCGGATGCGAAACGCGCGGGGCTTTTGCCGGCGGATTCTCAGATTGCGACGGACGGGCGCACAGCCGCGCTTCGTCGTTCCGAGGTCGCGAACCCGCACGCCGCGAATCCAGACGCTGCGCTTCGAGTTGGGATTGTGAAGGGTCAAGATCAGTTTCCTCTTTGCGCCGGGATAGAGCCCGGTGACACGGTTGCTTTTGATCCGCAGAGAACCGGAGCCGCGGCTCCTTTCAGTCGCGAGTTGCCATCCGGCCGGCGCCCTTGCGACGATGACGGCGGCGGGGATGAAGACCAGGAACGCAAGCAGGGCCAGTGCGGTCAACCGCCTGGCCCTGCTTCGGACTTCGAGACCGCCTGCCATCGTCCGGCATTCGACGACGAGTCGAGGCGCGTCGCGAGCGCTACGGCGTGCTCGCGCCCGTTGCTGTCAGCGCCACGGTGAACGTCGCGCCCTGGCACGAGTCGTTCGCAGCGTTGCTCATCGAAATCGCGCTTGCGAGGTCGACGTTCAGGCTGCCGTTGACTCCTCCGCTCTTGGCCGGGACATCCCAGCCGGCCCCACTGTTGGTCTCCGGGGAGGTGACGCTCACGCTGCCCGTGTTGCAACCGCTGTGGCCGCCGTCGACAGTGATCGCACCGAGTGCAATCGAGCTCACGTGCACCTTGTACGGGTTGGGATTGCTGACCACGGCAGCGACATCGGCCGAGGCAGTCGGATAGAGACTCGTGCTCGGAGTGCCCGCCGAAATCGTCATCGACACGGCCGTGCCGGCCGACGCCTGGCCCGACCCGCTTCCGCCTGTCGTCCAGGCCGCAATCGCCACACCGATTGCCGAGCCTCCGATCAAGAGCGCCAGGACGAGGACCGTCCGCTTTCTCTTATTGGCAAACCTGAAAGTCCGCAAGATTCATCCTTTCTCAAAAATGGACCCCCTCCTACTTCGAGGGGCTTCCGGGACGTCTTCACCCGCTCGCCTTGGGGTGAGGTCAGTACCCGGTATGGGTTGATGTCGGTACCCCAGTGAGGGCGGCGCACCCTGTAAAGGGGGTTTCCCAGAGTCATCTGGCCGTTGCCTGACACGAGGGTCTGAGAACGGGAGTGAGCGGTTAGGCGCGAAGGATTCGCGACTCTGGACGCGCCAGGCTCAGGTTGCTTGACTCAGCGCCATGAAATGGAGCGCGCGGCTCGCCGTCGCCGTCGCCGTCGCCGCGATCGTCTGGGGCGGATCTCGTCCACTAACGGCAAGCCGCGGCGCGCGGATCGAGACGAGGTGACATCCACCTCGTGATCGCAGA